>CALIIP010000134.1 GCA_938018045.1 uncultured Flavobacteriaceae bacterium | reverse complement strand
TATTCTTCTGGTGTTCGAACATCAATTAATTGTGCTGATACATCAATTTTTTGCAATTGAGCCACAGAAATTAATTCAATTACTTCTTTTTGAATTTCTTGTGTTGCTACTTTTTCTTGTTTTTGCTTTGTGCTACAACTTATGAACGAAATAGCGATAAGTGTTAAAAATATATTTTTCATTATTATAATTTTTTGATTGTCATATCTAAGACTAAAATAATTGTCCTGGATTCTTTCCCTTTATTTTCCCTAGATGCTTGTATGCCAGTTCTGTTACTTCACGCCCTCGTGGTGTACGCATTATAAAACCTTGCTGTATTAAAAATGGTTCATACACTTCTTCGATAGTTTCAGAATTTTCGCTTACTGCTGTTGCTAATGTGCTAATTCCTACAGGACCACCTTTAAACTTTTCAATAATAGTTGTTAGAATTTTATTATCCATTTCATCCAAGCCATGCGCATCGACATTTAAAGCTTCTAAAGCGAACTTTGCTATTTTTATATCTATGCTACCATTTCCTTTTATCTGTGCGAAATCACGAACTCTACGTAGTAATGCGTTCGCAATTCTTGGTGTCCCTCTACTTCTACCTGCAATTTCTATTGCAGCTTCCATTGAAATTGGCACTCCTAATATTGTTGCACTTCGCTGAACTATCGTTGTTAACAATTCTGTTTTATAATATTGCAATCTACTACTGATTCCAAAACGTGCACGCATAGGCGCTGTAAGCAATCCTGAACGTGTTGTTGCGCCTACCAAAGTAAATGGTTCTAAATCTATCTGAACTGAACGTGCATTCGGTCCAGATTCAATCATAATATCAATACGATAGTCTTCCATTGCAGAATACAAATATTCTTCAACAATTGGACTTAAACGATGTATTTCATCAATAAATAAAACATCTCTTTCGCTTAAGTTTGTCAACAATCCTGCTAAATCTCCTGGCTTGTCAAGAACTGGTCCTGAAGTAATCTTAATTCCGACATTTAGTTCACTTGCAAGTATATGTGCCAAAGTTGTTTTTCCTAGTCCTGGAGGGCCATGAAAAAGTGTGTGATCTAATGCTTCTCCTCTTTGATTTGCTGCTTGAACAAATATCTGCAGGTTTTCCAAAATTTGATCTTGACCTGTAAAGTCATCAAAAGATAAAGGACGTAATTTCTTTTCTACATCCAATTCTTCAGTAGATAGGTTTGTGTTTTCTGGATTTAAGTTTTCATTCATCTAAAACAAAGGTAACAAAAAACCTTTCTAAATCAATAGAAAGGTTTTTGTATAATTATGAGATTCTTCGATAAACTCAGAATAACAAATGATTTAAGAAGGTTCTTCGCCTTCTGCCAATGGTGTTGTTTGAGGTATAAAGTCAACGTCACTTCCTGGTTTACTATAATCATAAGCCCAACGATGAACAACTGGTAATTCTCCTGGCCAGTTTCCGTGAGTTGCTTCTACAGGTGTTGTCCACTCAAGTGTAGTTGCTTTCCAAGGATTTGGTCCTGATTTTTTACCTTTATAGATACTCCAAAAGAAGTTTCCTAAGAAAATTAGTTGTGCCGATCCTCCAATCAATGCAAATATTGTCATCACAACATTGATGTCTTGTAGGTCATCAAAATATGGGAATGCAGTATTCATATAATATCTACGAGGTAGTCCAGCCAATCCAACAAAATGCATTGGGAAGAAAACTCCATAAGCTGTAATTATTGTTATCCAAAAATGCCAATAACCTAATGTTTTATTCATCAATCGACCATACATTTTAGGGAACCAATGATATACTCCTGCAAACATCCCAAAGATTGCCGAAACTCCCATTACTAAGTGAAAGTGTGCAACGATAAAATAAGTATCATGAATATTAATATCTAATGCTGAATCTCCCATAACCAATCCTGTAACTCCTCCTGTAACAAAGGTAGAAACAAAACCAATCGAATATAACATGGCGGGATTCATTTGCAGATTACCTTTCCAGAGTGTTGTGACCCAGTTAAAGGCTTTTACTGCTGATGGTATTGCAATCAATAATGTAGTAAATGTAAATACTGACCCTAAGAATGGATTCATTCCTGTAATAAACATATGGTGACCCCAAACAATTGTAGATAAAAATGCAATTGCAATAATAGATCCGATCATGGCTCTATAACCGAAAATTGGTTTACGAGAATTAACTGCCATTACTTCTGATACAATTCCCATTGCTGGAAGTATTACTATATATACTTCTGGATGTCCTAAAAACCAAAATAAGTGTTCAAATAATACTGGAGAACCTCCTTGATAATGTAATACACTACCATCAATAAATATATCTGATAAAAAGAAAGATGTTCCAAAACTTCTATCAAAAATCAATAATAACGCTGCAGACAACAATACTGGAAATGATACAACTCCAATAATAGCTGTTACAAAAAATGCCCAAATTGATAATGGTAAACGTGTCATCTTCATACCAACAGTTCTTAAATTTAAAACTGTTACGATATAATTTAATGCTCCTAGTAATGACGATGCAATAAAGATTGCCATCGACACTAACCATAATGTCATACCTGCTCCAGAACCTGGAATTGCTTGAGGCAATGCACTTAATGGCGGATAGATAGTCCATCCTGAAGATGCTGGTCCTGCTTCAACAAATAAAGATATAACCATTATAACACTTGATAAAAAGAACAACCAATATGAAACCATATTTAGAAATCCTGATGCCATATCACGCGCTCCAATTTGTAATGGAATTAGCATATTACTAAATGTTCCACTCAATCCTGCAGTCAATACAAAGAATACCATGATGGTTCCGTGAATTGTTACTAAGGCCAAATAAATATCTGGAGTCATAACTCCACCGTCTTGATGCTGTCCTAAGAATGCTTCAATTAAACTAAATGAACGTTCTGGCCATGCAATTTGCAAACGGAAAAGCATTGACATAAAAACACCTATAACTCCCATAATTATACCTGTAATTAGGTATTGTTTAGAAATCATTTTGTGATCTTGACTAAATATATATTTAGTTACAAATGTTTCTTTATGATGATCTGACATACTCTTTATCTTTTATTTTTTATTCTAGTGTTTTACTTTTTTACAACTTCTGCCATTGTTTCTTTAGTCGCCAACCACTTATTGAAATCGGCTTCTTCTTGAACAATTATTTTCATTTGCATGTTGTAGTGTGATGCTCCACAAATTTTATTACACAATAATAGGTAATCAAATTGGTAAGGATCCTCTCCTTTTTCTGCTCTAATATTATTGATGTTGGCGACCTTTGCAACTATCTTTTCATTCAACCTCATTTCTTCGGTTGTCATAGAAGGTGTAAATGCCATTTGAGTCACCATTCCTGGAACACAGTTCATCTGTGCTCTAAAGTGTGGCATATATGCTGAGTGCAATACGTCTTGTGAACGAAGTTTGAAAATTACTGGTCTTCCTTTTGGTAAGTGTAATTCACGAACAGGAATATCATCTAGTGAATTTAAATCTGTCATGTCAACTCCCATTGTGTTGATACCTTTTATGTAACGCACATTTCCTCTTCCTAAAGCATTGTCATCTCCTGCATAGCGTGCTTCCCAAGAAAACTGCTTTGCATAAACTTCTACAATTAATGGGTTTTCTAAATCTGAAGTGTCAGTAATATCTATCCAAACTGAAAGTCCGTATATAATTAATCCTGCTAAAACTACTGTTGGAGTAATTGTCCAGATCATCTCTAATTTGTGACTATCTGCATAAAAAACTGCTTTTCTACCTTTTACTCCTCTATATTTATAAGAAAAATAGAAAATTAAAACTTGCATGATTGCTTGAACGAACAATATCAAAATCATTGTGACATTGTACAGCGTATCATATTGCTCTCCTTCTACTGATGCTGCTTCTGGAAGTAATACAGCACTGTATTTCCAAAAACAAAAAATCATCAATGCATAGAAGAAAATCATAAAGGCAAACATCAATTTACCTTGTTGATCATTATCTTCTTCTGTTGCAATCTCTTTCTTAAGGTTAAAGACGTTAGTCAATTGCCAAAAAGTACTTGCTATTAATACTGCTATTAAAATATAAATTAACGCTAACATATTTCTTTTTTTCTAAAAAATTAATAGTGAAATTGTTCACTTTCTTTCATGAATGGATTTCCTTTTACTTTCAATGGTGCTTTGGTCAATGCTGTGAATACTACAAATATAAACAGCCCCAAGAAGAACATTGCTGAACCTATTACTTCAGGTGATAAGAACTTCCATTGTGCTCCTACTGATCCTGGAGTAATTAATACATAAATATCTATATAATGACCAATTAAAACAACAATTCCTGCCATAACAATAAACCAAGGTAATCGTTTATAATCGCTATTCATCAATACTAATATTGGGAATAAAAAGTTCATAACAACCATTGTAAAGAAAGGAATTTTTATTTCTTCAAATCTTTGTGCATAGTATGTAACTTCCTCAGGAATATTTGCATACCAAATTAACATAAATTGTGAGAACCATAAGTATGTCCAGAATACACTAAAACCAAACATAAACTTTGCTAAATCGTGTAAGTGACTGTCATTTACATATTCTAAATAACCTCGTGATTTTAAATAAATAGTTACCAATGCAATTGTTGTAATACCAGAAACAATCATTCCTGCAAATATATACCAACCATATAATGTACTAAACCAATGGTGATCGATAGACATTAACCAATCCCAAGACATCATAGATTCTGTAATTAAAAAGAATACTAAAAATGCTGCTGATGCTCCCATTAATTTTTTGTAATGCTTCAAATCTCCGTTTTCTGCATTGTCTAATGCCAATGTTTGTTTACGAGCATATTGACGATACCATATCCATCCAGCAATATATATTGCAGATCTAATTAATAAACCTGGAACATTTAAATAACTCTTTTTAGCATCTAATAAATGATCAAATTTTGGACTTGTAGGATCTATTAATTCTGGATTCATCCAGGCAAACACGTGATTCATGTGCATTCCTGATAATGCTAAAAACACAAATAAAATTATTGTTCCAGGAACTAAATAAGCAGTAATTCCTTCCATAACTCTAAAGAGTACAATTGACCATCCTGCTTGTGCTACGTGTTGTATTGCATAAAATGCCAACGTTCCAAGTGATAACATCATAAAGAAGAAAATGGCTACATATAATGCAGACCAAGGCCTATTTTGTAATTGATGAAATAAATGTTCGTCGTGTGATGCATCATGATGTGAATCTTTTGCATGTGTGTCTTTTGCGTGATCGTCTCCATGAGCAGATTCAACTTTATGAGTTGCTTCTTCGCCATGACTTGTTGCTTCTCCATGTCCAGATCCATGACCTGCAGATTGACTTGCTATAATTTCTTTTGATTCTTCAAGTGTACTTGGTGCATTCATAAATCCCCAAGCAATACCTAAAGCCCCTAAAATCATTAAGGCAAATGAAAACGTTTTTAATTTTTTTGAAAACTTATACATATCTTCTAAATTCTGATTGAAAAGAATTATTAATTATTTTTTAATTCCTGAACATAAGCAACTACTTGCCAACGCTCTTCTTCTGTTAATTGTGATGCGTGTGATCCCATCATATTCTTACCAAACATAATAACATGATAGATACTTCCATCAGTGATTTCTCTATCTTTATAAGCAGGTATTCCTAAAAACTTTTCTCTAGTTGCTAATGTTCCTTGTCCGTCTCCTTTAGAACCATGACATGAAGCACAATAAATAGTGTAAAGAGATTTTGCTCTTTCTGCATCTATTTCTGTCAAAGGATTTTTTAATTCTGTTTTGGCCAATTCATATCCTTCTGGAGTATTTTCATAATCATATGGAAATTCAGAACCACGAGAAATCGTACCATCAACTGGTAGACGTTCTTCCATTCCTGGAGTGTAATTCGGATTATCTCCATAAGTTTCATAACCTACAGGCTCGTACATATTTGGCATATATTGTAAGTTTGGTGCCCTTTTACTTCTATCACAAGAAGTTAATGCAACAACCATTACTACTAATACAATTATATTTTTGATAACTTTTTTCATTTTCTCTTAATGCTTTTCAGTTACTTTGATTTCTACTGCTCCTGTTTCTTTTAAAAACAAAGTCAATTCTTTTTCATTTCCATCTACAGGGATCTCCATAACAAACATATCATCTGTTGTTCTTGGATCTGGATTTTCAGCCTTTTTAAATGGCCATAATCTACTACGCATATAAAATGTAATTACCATTAAATGCGCTGCAAAAAACACAGTCATTTCAAACATAATTGGTACAAAAGCAGGCATATTATATACCCAAGCAAAACTTGGTTTACCACCAATATCTTGAGGCCAATCTTGAATCATCATATAGTTTGTCATCCAAATCGCAAAAGAAAGACCACACAAACCATACATAAATGCAGTAATTGCAATTCTTGTTGGTGCTAATCCCATTGCTTTGTCTAAACCATGAACAGGAAAAGGAGTATAAACTTCCTCAATGTGAACATGTGCAGCACGTACTTCTTTGACTGCCGACATTAAAACATCGTCATCATTATACATTGCTTGTATTACTTTTGAACTCATAATACTTAGTTTTTAAGTTTTTTTGCTTGTCCAGCCCAATCATCACGTTTTGCTCTCCCTTGGAAAGAATCCATAATTGAATCTAACAAATCATATTCTTTATCAGTCATTTTACTCACTTGATCAAACTTATAAATACCAATAGTATTTAATGTTCTTTCTAATTTAGGGCCTACACCACTAATCAGTTTTAAATCATCTGCTTTTTGTGTTGCAGCATCAAACGTTCCAAGGGTATTTAATAAACTTGATGTGTTTGCTGTTGTATCTTGTCCTGTTTCAACAACTTTTTTAGTTACCTTTTTGATTGATGTTGGTATTTGAGGTGCAGGATTGTCTCCTCCAGCATCTCTATATCTCTTATAATTATCTCCAGATGATTTTAAGATAGATTTTACCTCTGCTTGAGCAATTACTGGGAATGTTCTTGAGTATAATAAGAATAGCACAAAGAAGAATCCAATAGTTCCTACAAATATTCCAATATCTACAAATGTTGGTGAGAACATTGTCCAAGATGATGGTAAATAATCTCTATGCAATGATGTTACAATAATTACAAATCGCTCAAACCACATTCCAATATTTACAACAATTGAAATCACAAACGAGAACATAATACTTGTTCTTAATTTTTTTGACCACATAAATTGTGGTGAGAATACGTTACAAGTCATCATCAATAAATAAGCCCACCAATATGGTCCTGTTGCTCTGTTTAAGAATGCATACTGTTCGTATTCTACTCCAGAATACCAAGCAATAAATAACTCTGTAATATATGCACAACCAACTATAGAACCTGTAATCATAATTACAATGTTCATCAATTCAATATGCTGTATAGTAATGTATGCTTCTAAATTAGAAACTTTACGCATTATAATAAGTAATGTATTTACCATTGCAAATCCAGAGAATACTGCTCCTGCAACAAAATACGGTGGGAAAATAGTTGTGTGCCAACCTGGAATTACCGAAGTGGCAAAATCCATTGATACAATTGTATGTACAGAAAGTACTAATGGTGTTGCTAAACCTGCAAGTACCAAAGATACTTCTTCAAAACGCTGCCAATCTTTTGCTCTACCTGTCCAACCAAAACTCAATAAAGAATAAATTTTCTTTTGGAATGGTCTCACTGCTCTATCACGTAACATTGCGAAATCTGGTAATAAACCTGTCCACCAGAACACTAATGATACCGAAAGGTACGTTGAGATTGCAAATACATCCCATAGAAGTGGCGAATTAAAGTTTGTCCAAAGTGAACCAAATTGATTTGGAAGTGGTAATACCCAATAAGCCATCCATGGACGTCCCATGTGAATAATTGGAAATAAACCTGCTTGAACAACCGAGAAAATTGTCATTGCTTCTGCAGAACGGTTAATACCCATTCTCCATTTTTGACGGAATAACAATAGTACAGCCGAAATCAATGTTCCTGCGTGACCAATTCCTACCCACCAAACGAAGTTCGTAATATCCCACGCCCAACCTACGGTTTTATTTAATCCCCAAACTCCAATTCCTGTACCAACAGTGTATAAAATACAACCTATTCCCCAAAGAAATGCTGTTAATGCTATACCAAATACTATCCACCATTGTTTGTTTGCTTTACCTTCAACTGGAGCAGCAACTTCCACAGTAATATCGTGGTAACTTTTGTTTCCAATGATTAAAGGTTGTCTTATAGGTGCTTCGTAATGCGATGCCATACTCTATATATAATTATCTTATTATTACTATTTTTATACTTCTGTATTTCTAACTTTTACTTGATAAACTACATTTGGTTTTGTACCAATATGCTCTAATAAGTGATAAGATCTAGCATCGTTTTTCAACTTATAGATTTCACTTTCTTTATCATTTATATCTCCAAATACCATTGCTCCTGTACTACAAGCGTTAGAACATGCTGTTTGGAATTCTTCGTCTTTTACTGGTCTTCCTTCTTTTTTGGCTTTTAGGATAGATGCTTGTGTCATTTGAATACACATAGAACATTTTTCCATAACTCCACGCGTACGAACAGTAACATCAGGATTTAAAACCATTTTACCTAAATCGTCATTCATATTGAAATCAAATTCAGCATTGTTAGCATAATCAAACCAATTGAAACGACGTACTTTATAAGGACAGTTGTTTGCACAATATCTTGTACCAACACAACGGTTATATGTCATTTGATTTTGACCTTGACGGCCATGAGTTGTTGCAGCAACTGGACACACAGTCTCACAAGGAGCGTGATTACAATGCTGACACATAATTGGCTGGAAAACAACTTGTGGATTTGCTGATGCATCTTCCATTTTGGCAAACTTATCAATCAAGCCAAGTTCTTTGTCATCTTTTTTGGTATCAGAAGAATAATATCTATCAATACGCAACCAATGCATATCTCTAGATTTTCTTATTTCTTCTTTTCCTACAACTGCTACATTGTTTTCTGCGTGACATGCAACAACACATGCTCCACATCCTGTACATGAATTCAAATCAATAGATAAATTGAAATGATGCCCTACAGAACGATCAAATTCGTCCCATAAATCTACAGTAGTTGCTTCTACCTCTTGATGCTTATAAGATACCATTGGAACAGGGTTCCAAGAATGTTTAGGATCTAATGAATCATCATTAAATGTTGCTAAAGTAGTTTCTTTAACAATATCTCCACGACCCATCATTGTGTTTTGCAATTGAGTACATGCAAACTCATGTTCACCTGAAACTAATTCTACAGAAACTCCTGATTGCGTTGTTTTAAAGTTTTTATAGAAATGATATGCATTCTTTCCAGTTTGCATTTCTTCTTTCATTCCCGATTTACGACCATAACCAAAAGCAAGTCCCATAGAACCAACTGCTTGTCCTGGCTGAATTAATGCTGGAAGTGTAACATTTACACCATTTGCAGTTAATTCTACCAAACTACCGTTTAATCCTCCGTTTGCTACATTCCAGTTTTCAATTCCTAATTCTGCAGCATCTGCTTGAGAAACTGTTAAGTAATTGTCCCAAGTAGTTCTTGTGATTGGATCTGGTAATTCTTGTAACCAAGGGTTATTTGCTTGTTGACCGTCTCCTAAACCAATTTTTGTATATAATTGTAATTCTAAACCATTTCCTTTTGCTGATGCAACACTAGAATAAGCTGCTGACATATCAACATCGCTTGCAGTTACTTCTGAATCAGAAGCAGCAGCAGCGAAATTACCGTCATGCAATGCTTGACTGAAAGATTTATCTGCACCTAAACCAGCGAAAGATGATTTAATATAATCGTAATATTTTTCTTCACTTCCAGTCCATTTTAATAAACAGTCTTCAAATTGACGTGTATCAAATAATGGTTGAATAGTTGGTTGCATTACACTAAACTGTCCTTTTTTCATTTCTACAGTTCCCCAAGATTCTAAATAGTGAGGTGTTGCCAATGCATAATCTACTGCGTTTGCAGTTTCATTATCTGCCGTTGAGAACGATACAGATAACGTATTTTTTAATCCTTCAACAAAATCTGCTGAATTTGGTAATGTATAAACAGGGTTTGAATTGTTGATGATTACTGCGCCAACTTTCCCTGATTTCATATCAGCAACTAATTGAGTAACATCAGCATCATTTCCTTGTCGTGTATTATTAGTTACTGAAGTATTCATAACTTCACTTCCAATAGCACTGTTAATTGCCATTGCTAATAATTGTGCGTTTTTATCTTGAATTCCAGTAACAACAACTGCGTTACTTCCTGCTTTTTTAATCTGTTTTACTGCTTTTATAACGTTTGCATCTTTTGCAGAAGCACCGTTTACAATTGCATTATAAAGGTCTGCTAAAATTGTATTTTGTTGAGATGGTTTAACCATTACACGAACATCAGCATTTGCACCAGTTAAAGTCATGTTTGACTCAAAGTGTGTATGGTGTGACATTTTTCCATGATCAGGAACACGACCTTTTGCATAACCACTTTCAAAATTTCCTCCTTGCCAATCTC
This sequence comes from uncultured Flavobacteriaceae bacterium, assembly GCA_938018045.1. Taxonomy (GTDB): domain Bacteria; phylum Bacteroidota; class Bacteroidia; order Flavobacteriales; family Flavobacteriaceae; genus Urechidicola. The sequence continues at coordinate 13,478 of CALIIP010000134.1, read as the reverse complement.
CTAAGAAATCTGCACCTACAGAAACAATTGTGTTGGCTTTAGAAAAATCATAAGTAGGCAATGCTCTTGTTCCAAACATTGCTTCATAAGCATCTAATGCAGCAGATTCAGAAACTGAATCATAAATAACGTGCTTTACATTTCCGAAAGATTCACCAAACTGAGCAATTAAACTTGCAGTTGTTGGACTTGCGTTGGTATTTGTTAAAATAGCAATTGCTTTTCCAGAATCTTTAATATCAGTTAACTTTTCTCCTAATTGAGTATCAACATCAGCCCAAGAAATAGAAGATCCATCTTTTGTCTTCGAATTTTTTAATCTTAAACTATCATATAGTGACAATACAGATGCTTGAACACGTGCATTTGTGCTTCCGTTTGCATCTTTATTTGGCTCTATCTTAATTGGGCGCCCTTCTCTTACTTTTACTAAAATATTTGCAAAATCAAAACCATCAGCAATTGTAGTTGCGTAATAATCTGCAACTCCTGGAATAATGTTATTTGGTTTTACTATATAAGGTATTGCTTTTTTTACAGGACCTTCACATGATGCCAAAGTTGCAGCAGCAGTAGAAAAACCTACGTATTTTAAAAAGTCACGACGTGTTGTAGATGATTCTTCTAATGATTTTTTATCTCCTAAAAAATCATCTGTAGGAATTTCTTCTACAAACTCATTTTGTCTTAACGTATCAACAATAGAACTGTTTTCGTCTAGTTCTTCAACACTTTGCCAGTATTTTTTGTTTGATGCCATATTTATTCTTTAGTTATTCAAAAATTAAATGATTCAAAAATTGAATGATTTAATAAGAGTTTTTTTTTATTCTTTAATTCTTTAATCTTTCAATTAATAGTGACACTTACCACATTCCATTCCACCCATTTCTGCAACCGTAACTTTTTCTACTCCGTACTTTTTAGCAAGTTGCTCGTGAATTTTCTTGTAATACCCATTTTCTGTCATATCAACTTCTGTTTCTCTGTGACAAGAGATACACCAATCCATAGTTAAAGGAGCGTATTGATACAATTCATCCATTTCTTCAACAGGACCATGACATTTCTGACATTTTTGACCAGCAACATTTACGTGTTGTGAGTGATTAAAATATGCGAAATCAGGTAAGTTGTGGATACGAACCCACTCAATTGGTTTTGTTTCTCCTGTATATGCACCTCCACCAGCTGCTTCTGGATCCCAACCTACAGCGTCATATAGTTTTTGAATTTCTTTGTCCAAAATATCTTTACCGTGATTTCCAATCTTCGTGTCATCTGCAACTTCAGAAATATTCATATGACAATTCATACACACATTTGCTGATGGTATTCCTGATGATTTACTGTGCTTTGCAGCAGAGTGACAATATTGACAATCTATCTTATTGTCTCCTGCGTGTATCTTATGTGAAAATTCTATTGGTTGTATTGGTTGATATCCTTGATCTACTCCTACTTGAGACATCCAACCGAATGCAAAATATGCTGTCATCAATAAGAAAAAGATAACCATTAAGAAGTGTAAAAACTTATTTCTTTTAAACGCTTCCCAAACTCCATTTGCTTGTTCTGAGAATGATCTGCTTTTTGGAGCATCTCCTTTTAATTCATTTATAGTGCGATATAAATTGAATAACATCAATAACATCACAACCATAATAGCACCTAATATATAGAGAAGTGTATTGTCTTGTTTAACTGGTGCTGCAAATGTTTGAACTGGTCCGCCAGCAGTAATAACTGGTTCTTGAGGCTTTGTGTATTCTAAAATATCATCAATGTCTTGGTCAGAAAACTGAGGAAAGGCATTCATCGCTGTTGGACTATAAGCTGCCGCTTCTTTTGCGTCTGCATCTACCTTTTGGAATGCTGCATTGTCTTTAATCCATGCTTTTAACCAAGCGTTTTCTCTCTTTTCTGTTATTCCTCCTAATGCTGGCCCTACTAAATCTTTGTCTAATTTATGACACGCTGCACAATTGCTATTGAATAGTTTTTTACCATTCTTAGCATCGCCTTGAGCCGATAAATTAAGGGTAAAAAGGAAAAGTAAAGCTATAGTACTAAGGGTCAATCTTGAAATCAGATTGTGTTGTTTCACACTTTTCATACTTATAAATAGTTGTTTCTTTCGAGTTTGGTACAATATTTTCATACTTATCACGTAATGAATAAAATGATTACAAAAGTACTATTTATTCGTAAGATTTGAAATCTAAAAATAATGTTAAATGCAATTTATATCTATTCTAAATAAAGGAATTAGATAACAAATTAAAAAACAATAGTATAGATTTGCAAAATCAAGTATTAATCATCAATAAACGATTGAAATTTAAACAGTAATTATGATAACTAATAGTATAGATATAAAAACGATAACAAAAATTATTGCATTAATTTGTTTTGTATTTTCAGTGAATTTAAGTGCACAGGAAGAGCAAAAAATTGACGCAGTGCTTGCCAAAAAGATTGAATATAATAAAAGTAATCGTTTAGGAAACGGTTTTAAAATTCAATTATATAATGGCAATGAGTCAAAAGCCTATAGGATTAAAGGAAATTTTGAAGCTGCTTATGGAATTGTTGCTGCACTGAGTTATGAATCTCCTGAATGGAAAGTTCGCGTCGGAAATTATAAAACGCGTTTAGAAGCAGATAGAGCATTATTAACATTTAAAGAAAAATTTGGAGGAGCAATTGTTTTAGAAACAAAGGTAAGGTTATAAAAAAATAGGCTCTTCGTTTCATTCAGAATAAAAATTGTAAAAACATAAAATAAAAAATCCGATACTTTCATATCGGATTTTTTATTTTATATAAGTCTTGAAAACTACTTTTTCAATTTCTTTTTAACTGCTACTTCTTGATAAGCTTCAATAACATCACCTTCTTTGATGTCATTAAATCCTTTTATCTGAATACCACAATCATAACCTTTTGTTACTTCTTTAGCATCATCTTTGAATCGCTTCAAGGCTTCTAATTCTCCTGAATGAACAACTACACCATCACGAATAATACGAATCAATGATTTTCTTGTAATCTTACCACTCATTACCATACAACCTGCAATGTTACCAACTTTAGAAATTTTATAAACCTCTCTAATTTCAACATTACCAACGATTTCTTCTTTCATATCTGGAGATAACATTCCTTCCATCGCGTCACGTAAATCATTTATGGCGTCATAAATAATTGAGTACGTTCTGATATCTATCTCTTCTTCGTCTGCAAGTTGGCGTGCTTTTCCTGCTGGACGGACATTAAATCCTACAATAATTGCTTCAGATGCTGATGCTAATAATACATCAGATTCTGTAATTGCTCCAACACCTTTATGAATAATGTTCAATTCGATTTCGGCAGTAGAAAGTTTCTGGAACGAATCTGTTAATGCTTCTACTGAACCATCAACATCACCTTTTAATATAATATTTAATTCCTTAAAGTCTCCAAGTGCTATACGACGACCAATTTCGTCAAGTGTAATATGCTTCTGTGTTCTTACTGATTGCTCACGTTGTAATTGAGAACGTTTTGATGCAATTTGTTTTGCTTCTCTTTCGTCTTCAAATACGTGGAATTTATCTCCTGCTTGTGGCGCACCATCCAATCCTAAAATAGAAACTGGTGTAGATGGACCTGCAACTTTCATTTCTTTTCCTCGCTCATCAAACATGGCTTTAATTTTACCACTGTTTTTTCCAGCAAGTAAGTAATCACCAATATTCAAAGTACCTTCTTGTACTATAATTGTTGTTACAAAACCTCTTCCTTTATCTAAATATGCTTCAACTACTGTTCCTATTGCACGTTTATTTGGGTTTGCTTTTAACTCTAATAATTCTGCTTCAAGCAATACTTTTTCAAGTAATTCGTCAATTCCTTCACCTGTCTTGGCTGACACATCGTGAGATTGTATTTTTCCTCCCCAATCTTCAACTAACAAATTCATTGCAGATAATTGTTCTTTTACTCTGTCTGGATTTGCTCCTTGAGTATCTATCTTATTAATTGCAAATACAATTGGAACTCCTGCTGCTTGTGAATGGCTAATTGCTTCTTTTGTTTGAGGCATTAATCCATCATCTGCGGCAACAACAATAATAACTAAATCTGTAACTTGTGCTCCACGTGCACGCATTGCCGTAAAGGCTTCGTGACCTGGAGTATCTAAAAACGCAATTTCTTGTCCGTTTTCTAATTCTACTCCATATGCACCTATATGCTGTGTAATTCCTCCTGATTCACCAGCGATAACATTTGTTTTTCTGATATAATCTAATAAAGATGTTTTACCATGATCAACGTGTCCCATTACCGTAATAATTGGCGCTCTAGGTTCTAAATCTTCTGGATTATCAACTTCTTCAACAATTGTTTCTTCAACTTCTGCACCAATAAATTCTACTGTATGATCAAACTCTTCTGCAACAATCGTTAATGTTTCTGCATCTAATCGTTGGTTCATCGTTACCATCATACCAAGTGACATACATGCTCCAATAATTTGAGTTACTGGAATACTCATCATCGTTGCAACTTCACTTACTGTAACAAATTCTGTTACTTTTAGCACTTTTCCTACTGCTGCAGCAATTTCTTGATCTATTTCTGTTTGTTCTCTATGCGCATCACGTTTTTCTCTACGATATTTTGCTCCTTTACCTTTCTTAGATTTCCCTTGAAGTTTTTCAAGAGTTTCTCTTACTTGTTTTTGAACATCTGCTTCTGTAGGCTCAACTTTTGGTGCATTTCTACGAGATCCGCCAGTTTGTGGTTTATTGCCTTTATATCCTCCTCTAGTATTTCCTGTTCTTGCTCCTGAAGGGTTTGCAGGTTTTACAATTCTTTTACGTTTCTTTTTATCGGCTGATGGTTTACCAACTCCTTTTTTAGCAACTTCTGGTTTCTTTTTCTTAGGTCTTTCAAACTGCTTTAAATCTATAGTTCCAGCAAGTTTCGGTCCTCCTAATTTTTTGTATTTGGTTTCGATAGTTGAACTTTCAACAGTCTTTTCCTCAACTTTTTCTTCAACCTTTTCTTTTGATTCAGTTACTTCTTCCTTGGTATCTTTTTTCGCTTCTACTTTCTCTTCTACAACTGCTTTCTTCTCTTCAACAACTTCTTTCTTCGTTTCAACAATCTTTTCTTCTGGTTTCGCTTCAACAACTACTTCCTTTTCCACTTTTTTAGCTTTTGGCTCAATATCAATTTTACCAATAGTTTTTACCTCAAGTTTTTTAGCTCTTGCTTTTAAAACTTCTTTCTTTGCTTCCTCTTCAAGTCTTTCTTTCTCGAACTTATCTGCTCTTGCTTGCGCAATTGCTTCTTTCTCTTTACGCTTCTCTTCGCTTACCTCTTTAGATTCTGCTTTCTTACTTCTATCAGTTTGAAAACCATCAAGCAACACTTCATACTCTTCTCCAGATATTTTGGTTGTTGGACGTGCTTCTATCTCATGCCCTTTACTTGCAAGATGCTCAACTGCTCTATCTAACGAGATGTTTAATTCTCGAAGAACTTTATTAAGTCTTACTGTCTTATTTTCCGCCATATTCTTAGTTACTCTTAATTTTTCTTTTTTATTAAAACTAGATTTTAGTTTTCAAATTCTGATCTTAAAATGTTTTGAACTTCAACAACCGTTTCTTCTTCTAAATCTGTTCTTTTTACTAATTCAGCAGTTGTTTGATCTAATACACTTTTTGCTGTATCTAAACCAACATTTTGGAATTCTTTGATAACCCATCCTTCGATTTCATCAGAAAATTCTGCTAATTCTACATCTTCATCTTCTACTCCTTCTCTTTGAACATCTAAATCATATCCTGTCAATTGACTTGCTAAACGAATATTAACTCCGCCACGACCAATTGCCTTAGATACTTCTTCAGGTTTCAAATACACATCTACTCTACCTTTCTTACCATCTTCTCTACCTTCTTCAAGGTGAATCTCCATTGAAGTTACTTTTGCAGGGCTTAACGCTCTTGCAATATATAGTTGATCGTTTTTAGTATAGTTAATTACATCAATATTTTCATTCCCTAACTCACGAACAATTCCGTGAATTCTTGAACCTTTCATACCAACACATGCTCCAACAGGATCAATTCTATCATCATAAGAATCTACTGCTACTTTTGCTTTTTCACCTGGAATTCTCGCAACACCTTCAATAGTAATTAAACCATCAAATACTTCTGGAATTTCTTGTTCAAATAACTTTTCTAAGAATCTAGGCTGTGTTCTTGACAAAATAATTACAGGTTTATTACCTCTTAATTCTACAGTCTTAATAATTCCTCTTACAGACTCTCCTTTTCTAAAATAATCTGAACGAATTTGTTCGCTTTTTGGCATTATCAATTCATTACCATCATCATCCAACAAAATAATTGCATTATGCTTTATATGGTGAACTTCTGCACTATAAATATCTCCTTCTAATTCCTTGAAGTGTTTAAATATGTTTGTACTATCGTGCTCATATATTTTAGAAATCAAGTTTTGACGTAGTGCTAAAATTGCTCTACGACCTAAATCCATTAACTTTACTTCTTCAGATACATCTTCTCCTATTTCAAAATCAGGTTCTATCTTACGTGCTGCTGTTAATTCTATTTCTTCATTGTCATCTTCTGACATTCCATCAGCAACTACAATTCTATTTCTCCAAATTTCTAAATCTCCTTTATCAGGATTTATAATAATATCAAAGTTATCATCTGACCCAAACTTTCGTTTTAAAGCAGTTCTAAAAACTTCTTCTAATAACGCCATAAGCGTTACTCTATCAATACTTTTATCAGATTTAAATTCTGAAAACGACTCTATTAATGCTATATTTTCCATCTCTTAATTAAAAATAATCTTCACTTTTGCTTCTTGTATATTACTATAATCTATTTCTGCTGTTTTATCAACAGTTATTTTACCTTTTCCGATTGCTTTTGGTTCTCTTGCTTTCCATTCTAATGAAATTTTATTTTCATTTACATCAACCAAAGTACCTTCAATCGCAATATTATCATTGGTTTTTACCGAAAGTATTCTTCCAATATTCTTTTTATATTGTCTTAAAACTTTTAACGGATTTGCAACATCTGGTGATGTCACTTCAAGTCCAAAATCTTCTTCTTCTCTATCTAAATTCTGATCTATATGACGGCTAATCCTCATACATTCCTTTAAAGTAAGGCCATTATCACCATCTACTTCTACTAAAATTTTATTGTCACCTGAAAAAGTTAATTCAATTAAAAACAATTCTTCATTCTCCTCCAACGCCTCTGCAACCAATTGTTTTACTATCTCTTTATTCATTTTTTAGTATAAAAAGAGGGGACTTTTCGTCCCCTCCACTTTCCAATTATATTTTAGACTGCAAACATACAACTTATTTTTCAATCTTGAAAATCATTTTTATCTTCAGTTTATTTTTTGTATTTTTACAATGCATCAACATACTTAAACCGTTCTATTATGAAAAAAATTCTTGTACCCATTGATTTTTCTAAACAAGCAGAATATGCGGCGAAGGTTGCTGCAAAAATTGCAGAACAAACTGGCGGCGAATTACATTTGTTGCATATGCTAGAATTACCAACTGATATTATTGACCCGTCTAATTATGGTAATACTAGTAATTCGCCAACAACGCTTCTTTATATGAAAAAAGCGCAAGAGCAATTTGAAAAGTTAACAAAACGATATTTTTTACGAAATGTGAAAATTGTAAAGTCTGTTTTCTTTCATGATACTTTTGACGGAATCATAACTGAAAGTAAAAAACAAAATATTGATTTAATTGTTATGGGGTCACAAGGAACTTCAGGTTTTGATGAAATTTTGGTAGGTTCTAATACAGAAAAAGTGGTTCGCCATTCAGATGTTCCAGTTATTGTGATTAAAAAAGAGATTGATGATTTCAAAATGAATAACATTATTTTTGCTTCTGATTTTAGGGAATACTATAAAGAATCATTTAAAAACTTAGTAGTTTTTGCCAATAAATTTAACGCGAAAATTCATTTACTTAGAGTTATTACACCTTCCCAATTCGAAAATTCTTTTGTAGCAAAAGAAAATATTAAAAAATTTATTGCTGATACTGGAATTGAAGAGCACACTATAAATTTATATAACGATAAATCAATTGAAGATGGCGTTTTACATTTTGGAAAAGAAATTGAAGCAGATATTATCGCTTTTAACACCCATAAAAAAAGAGGTTTAATTCACTTATTTAGCAACAGCATTAGCGGAAATATTACAAATCATGCTATTAGACCGATAATTACTTTTAAAGTTTAAACTAAAAAAAGGTTGAAGATCAACAACTTAATAAGTTTTAAGTTACATCGTGACACTATCTTTATGGTTTCAAATTATTAAACAACTGCACTTAGATATAGAGTTATCGCTTTACAATAAAATTTAAAATTAGTCCAGATAAAATCAATAAGACACCTAATAAACTAAACAGATTATAAATTTCCTCAAACCAAAAGACTCCAATAATAATTGTAAAAACAACTTCCAAATATTTTAATGGAGCAATTACATTTGTCTCGTACGATTGAAATGCTTTTGTCATATATAATTGACCTATATACCCAAAAACACCTAGACTAAGGAGTAAAGCCCATTCTGATAAATTTGGCTGTTTCCATGCATTTATAGACATTATCCCACCAAATATAAAAGCCATAATCATAAAGTAATTGATTATTACTAATGGATGCTCTTTTGTGCCAATTTTCCTAATAACTACAAATATTAAACCTAAAATGATAGCGGAAGTAATTACTAAAAGTAATCCGACTGTGTCAACATCTTTTCCAAATCCTTTTATAATAAGCACACCAGCAAATGCTAAAACGAATAAGAACCATTGTAAGGGTTTAATCTTTTCTTTTAATAAAATTAGGGCGAAAATTGCTGCGAAAATTGGCGAGGTATACCTTAAAGAAACAGCCGTTCCAACTGCTAAGTAATTTAAAGACTCAAAAAATAGTGTCAATGAAATTACCCCTAAAACACCTCTAGTAAGTAGTAATTTTTTATTTGTTCCAAGTATAGGAATCTTATATTTTATAATCAATGGAACTGTAAATGCTAATGTACCAATTGATCTAAAAAATACTATTTGATATACATTAAAGTCTGTTAGATATTTAACGACGGCATTCATTAGTGCAAATGCAATCACACTAAAAATCATATAAAAAATTGCTTTATTGTATTTCATGTGTCTTTCTTATTGATTTTAACGCTCACATGTTACTTCTATAAAATCATTCTTTTTGAACATTAATTATAGAATAGAAGTTTCATAAGAAAAAAAGCCTTTCAATAAAAATATTGAAAGGCTTGAATATTTTTGGTTAAAAATACTATTATTTAAGGGATTTTATTATCTCTAAAGCATTTTTGGTCATACTTTCAATTTTAGCATAATCAAAATTACCATCAGCATCTTTAGCTATTAATTTAGAACCCATTCCAACACAAGTAACTCCTGCATTAAACCAACCTTCTAAATTTTCTCTAGTTGGTGATACGCCTCCTGTAGGCATAATGCTTGTCCAAGGTTGAGGTCCTTTTATTGCTTTCACAAAATCGGGTCCGTAAATACCTCCTGGAAAAAGTTTTACTACTTCACAACCAAGTTCCTCGGCTCTTGTAATTTCTGTTAATGAGCCACATCCTGGAGACCACATAACTTTACGTCTATTACAAACCAATGCAATATCCTCTCTTAAAACAGGTGTTACAATGAAGTTTGCTCCTAAAGACATAAATCTTGATGCAGATGCTGCATCAGTTACAGAACCAACTCCCATGATCATTCCTGGTAATTCTTTAAGAACATACTTGTTAAGTTCACCAAAAACTTCATGAGCAAAATCACCTCTTGCCGTAAACTCTAGTAATCTAGCACCTCCTTTATAGCATGCGTTTATTACTTTTTTGCTTATTTCTAAGTTTGAATTATAAAACAACGGAACCAATCCTGTTTGTTTCATAACCTCAACAACTTCTAGTCTTGAAAAATTTGCCATATCTTATCTTGCTACTCTTCCTGAAGCGTCTCCGCCCATTAATTTTTCTACTTCTGAAACCGTTACTAAATTTGCATCACCTTTAATTGTATGTTTTAAACAAGAAGCGGCAACTGCAAAATCTAAAGCGTTTTGATCATCTTCAGGATATTTTAATAAACCATAGATTAATCCTCCCATAAATGAATCTCCTCCGCCAACTCTATCTACAATATCTGTTATTTGATATTGACGCGTTTCATACATTTTTTTACCATCATATAAAACTCCAGCCCAAGTATTGTGAGAAGCAGATATAGAACCTCTTAAAGTTGTAATCACTTTTTTTGCCCTAGGGAATTTCTTCATCATTTGCTTACATACTGATAAAAAAGCTTCCGCTTTTACTTCATGTCCGTGTTTGTGTACATCTAAACCTTCTGGATGTATTCCAAAATGTTTTTCAGCGTCTTCTTCGTTTCCTAAAACGATATCACAATATGAAGTCAATTCAGTCATTATCTTTTCTCTATGTGATTCATCACAAAAAGTCCAAAGTTTTGCTCTATAATTTAAATCTGTCGAAATTGTAATTCCTTTTGAACTAGCCGCTTTTACAGCTTCTAAACATACATCAGCAGCACCTTGAGAGATTGCTGGCGTAATACCTGTCCAATGAAACCATTCAACACCATCAAAGACTGAATCCCAATCAATCATTCCAGATTCTATTTCTGCAATAGCTGAATGTGCTCTGTCATAAACTACTTTAGACCCTCTACTAACTGCGCCTGTTTCAAGAAAATAAATTCCTAATCGATCTCCTCCATATACAATTTTATCAACTCCAACACCTCTTTTCCTCATTTCCATCATTGCACATGCGCCAATATCATTTTTTGGAAGACGTGTTACAAAATCAACATCTACGCCATAGTTTGCTAATGAAACTGCTACGTTAGATTCTCCACCTCCATAAACAACATCAAAATTGTTTGCTTGCGAAAATCTTAAAAATCCTTGAGGAGCTAATCTTAACATGATCTCTCCGAAAGTTACTACTTTACCCATATTTCTTAATAAATTTCTTTAATTCTAAATTCCTAATGCTTGTCCGCCACCAACTTGAATTGTTTCTGCTGTTAAAAAAGAGGCATCTTTACTGGCCAAGAAAGAAACAACTCCAGCGACATCATCTGGTTGCCCTAATCTTCCTAACATAATATTATTTGCCCAAGAAGCAAAAACTTCTGGCTTTGTAGATTTTATTTGCTGATGAAAAGGCGTATCAATTGTACCAGGAGATACCGCATTTACTCTAATACCGTATTCAGCTAAATCTTTTGCTAATGCTCTAGTTATTGTATGAACTCCAGCTTTTGATGTTCCGTAGATTCCTGCTCCTGGTCCTCCTGCATTCCATCCAGCATTAGATGTATAGTTTATAATGGTTGGGTTGTCACCTTTTTTAAGAAATGGTATTGCTGCTCTTGAAGCGAAAAACACTGAGTCTAAGTTTAATGCCATTACGAATCTGTAAAATTCTGTTGTCATTTCTTCAAATCTTGACCTTCCTCCTAGTCCACCTGCATTGTTTACAAGTACATCAATTTTACCGTATTTTTCACCAATTGCTTTGATGTTTGATGTTACAGCATCTTCTTTTGTAACATCAAATCCTAAATATTCTGCAGTAATTCCTTCTGAAGTTAGTTCTTGAACTCTTTTGGCTCCAGTTTCATCTTCTATACCGTTTAATACTACAGTAAATCCGTCTTGACCTAATCTTCGTGCTACTGCAAATCCTATTCCTCCTGTTGCTCCTGTTATTATAGCAACTTTTCCATTTGTTTTACTCATCTTATTTTTTTAATTTTTTGATTATTATTTTTTCGCTTTAAGCGGTTCAATTTTTGGGCATAAAAACCAAATAGCCATTAATGCTATTAAAGCTAATGCACCGCCAATTAAGAATGCAGGTGTATAATTCCCTCCTGTTGTTATAAATGTTACTAAGATTGTAAGTCCAGCTGCACCGAGTTTGGCAGCCATACCAGCAAATCCAGAAAGTGTACCAACAATTTTTCCGCTAAAAAGATCACTAGGTATTGTCTGTATATTTCCAATTGCAACTTGAAATCCGAAAAGTAAAACTGCCATAATAATTACTGCATTCATTGCAGTTCCTGGGTCTTTTAATAGAAAGAAGCAAGGAATCATTATTAAACATCCTAAAGTAATTGTCATCTTTCGTGTCTTATCTACTGTCCATCCTGCTGTAAGTCTATTTTTGGCAAGTAAACCACCAAATATTGCACCGATCATTGCGCCAACATATGGTACCCATGCTGAGAATGCTATTTGTTTGACATCCATTCCAAAAACTTCTGATAAGTATATTGGTATCCAAACTATAAAAAGCCACCAAATAGGATCAATAGCAGCAGAAGCTATTATTACTCCCCAACTTTCTTTGTGTTTTAATAATTCACCGGTATTTGGTGCATATCCATCATCATAATTTCCATCTTTGTCAGCATCTTGATTTTTTTGTCCAGATAAAATATATTTTCTTTCGTCATCCGATAACCAAGGGTGAGATTTAGGATCTGATTTTACAATAAATAACCAAGGCACTAACCATAATAGTCCTAGAACACCAACTACAATAAAAGTTGCTTGCCAGTCGAAATAAACAGATAATAATCCAATTATTGGATATGCAACTATTCCACCTATAGCAGCACCAGAATTAAAAATTCCTTGAGCCAACGCTCTTTCTTTAGTTGGAAACCATTCTGCGTTCGCTTTTGCGGCACCGGGCCAATTTCCAGCTTCCGCAATTCCTAATAATGACCTAAAGATTGAAAAACTTAATAATCCTTGGGCAAATGCATGTAACATAGTTGCTATAGACCATACACTAATTGAGATAGCGAATCCAATCCTTGTGCCTATCCAGTCGAAAATTTTCCCAAAAAGAGCTTGTCCACCTGCATATGACAAAATAAAGATTGTTGATATTGTACCATATATAGCTTTATGACCATCCAAATCCATCTCAGGAAATAGATCTTTAGCAATATCTGGCCATAAAGCGCCAAAAGCTTGTCTATCTATATAATTAATAACTGCTGCTAAAGCCACAAGGCCTACAACCCACCATCTTAATCCTTTTAATTTCATCTAGTTAGTTTAAATTGATATTTTTAAGTATTGTAACAATATTGATATAAAACTCCAAAATGTTCTTTCATTTTTGATTTTGCTAATTGGGGTTTTTGTCTTTTTATTGCCTCAAATATTGCTTCATGCTGTTTAATACCTATTATTGGTAAATCTTTATTACAAACATGATATTTTTCGAAATTTGTTATAATTTCTGGTGTAATCATTAGCATAAATGTATTCATCATA
>CALIIP010000133.1 GCA_938018045.1 uncultured Flavobacteriaceae bacterium | reverse complement strand
ATGTTTCTCCGTTGGATGGTTAGAAATGATAATTCTGGAGTAGATTTTGGTTTATGGAAAGATGTTCCGATGTCTAAATTGTCTTGCCCTTTAGATGTTCATAGTGGAAATGTAGCCAGAAAATTAGGTTTGTTAAAGCGTAAACAAAACGACTGGAAAGCGCTTGAGGAATTAGACGACAGTTTAAGAAAAATGGACGCTAATGATCCAACAAAATATGATTTTGCACTATTTGGATTAGGTGTTTTTGAGAAATTCTAGTCATAGATTGCTTGCTAGAATAAAGTAAAAATTATCAAACTTAAAACGATAATTTTTTGTCTTATTTTTTTGAATGTTCTCTAATTTCAATCTCTTTTTTAATTTTGTTCATCAATTTAAATTGACGAGGTAAGGTTGCAAAACAAAAAAGGCTCACAAATAAAATTGAAATATTTACAGGATTATTGTCTTTTGTTAATAGTCCATAAATTGCATAACCAACTAATAATGATAAAAATAGTATTAAACCTATGAGAACATTTTTTGTTTGTTTATAATAAATTTTTAATTGAATATTTGTTTTGCTTTTAATAAATTCAGGAATCATAAACGACTTTCTTTGGTGTTCAAAAATTATTAAAAGTAAAATTTATTTTAATACCCAAGTTTTGCGCGAACCCTATGTAAAACTTCATTAGCAACTTTTCCTGCTTTTTCAGCACCAATTTCCAATGCTTTATCAATTTCGTTGAGGTTATTCATGAAATAATTGTATTGTTTGCGTTCTTTTGAAAATTTATCAATCAGCAGTTCAAAAAAGGCTTGTTTCGCGTGACCATAACCGTAATTTCCACCTTCATAATTCGCTCTCATTTCTTTAATTTGATCTTCAGAAGCAATCAATTTATACAAAGCAAAAAGATTACAAGTATCTGGATTTTTAGGATCCTCAAGAGGTGTAGAGTCAGTTTCAATTTTCATTACTTGCTTGCGTAACTTTTTATCATCAAGAAATATATCAATAATATTTCCTTGAGACTTACTCATTTTACCTCCATTTGTTCCAGGAACATACATGGTACCTTCCTGTATTTTTGCTTCTGGCGGAACCAAAGTTTCTCCCATTTGATGGTTAAAACGATTCGCAACATCACGTGTCATTTCAAGATGTTGTAGCTGATCTTTTCCAACAGGAACAACTTCTGCATCATATAATAAAATATCGGCAGCCATCAACATTGGATAACTAAATAAACCAGAGTTTACATCCTCTAATCTATCTGCTTTGTCTTTAAAGCTATGCGCCAACGTCAATCGTTGATAAGGATAAAAACAACTTAAATACCAAGATAATTCCGTTACTTGCGGCACATCACTTTGACGATAAAAAACAGTTTTCTCTATATCTAAGCCACAAGCTAACCAAGTTGCTGCAGTACTATAAGTATTTTCTCGAAGCGTTTTACCATCTTTTATTTGCGTAAGAGAATGCATATCAGCAATAAATAAAAAAGATTCGTTTTTATGATCTCTACTCATTTCAATTGCTGGAAGTATGGCTCCCAAAATATTTCCAAGATGTGGCGTTCCTGTACTTTGTACTCCTGTAAGAATTCTTGACATTGTTTAATGTTTTTAACCTAGCAAAAGTAGGAATTATTAGTGCATAAAAAAAGCGACATAAGTCGCTAATTTTTTAAAAGTTTTTATTGCTTACTTTTTAAACAGTCCTGCTATAAATAACACGACAGCAGCACCAATAACTCCAGTCAATAAATCTCCAATAACGCCATCCATAATAGAAACGCCTAAAGTGTTAAATAACCAGTTTCCGACAAATCCTCCAACAATACCTAAGATAATATTGATTAGAACTCCGAAACCTCCACCTTTCATTAATTTACCGGCAAGAAAACCAGCGACACCTCCAATTAAAATTGAATACAAAAAACTTTCCATAATAGTTTGAAATTTAAGTTAATAGAATTTAAATATAGTAAAAAAAACACAGTATTTATATTATTGTGAAAAGAATTAAAGAAGGTGTTAATAACTATAAGTTCAAAAAATGTATTTTTGAAGTCAATGAAGGTATTTAAGTACATAGCAATTCTTATTTGGAGAATATGGTTTTATGGATGGGTAATAGGAACTGTCATAGTGATTTTTCCTGTCTTGATAATTATAACATCAAAAGAAAGTTGGTATCCATATTTTTATAAAATTGCGCATGCTTGGGGAAAGACTTTGTTGTTTGTGATGGGTTTTAAGGCGGATATAGTTTCGGTAGAAGAAGAATTAGAAGCCAATAAAAGTTATATGTTTTCTGCAAATCACACTTCAATGATAGATGTATTTTTGATGCTAGCAATCATTAAAAATCCGTTAGTATTTGTAGGTAAAGCAGAATTAAGAAGAATACCTTTTTTAGGATTGATATTTAAGCGATCAAGTATTTTGGTAAACAGAAGTAATGCCGAAAGTAGAAAGGCAGTATATGGAGAGGCGCAACGAAAACTAAACAGCGGACTGAGTATCTGTATTTTCCCAGAAGGTCTAGTTCCTGGTGATGAAAGTGTAGTGTTGAGTGAATTTAAAAACGGTGCATTTGCACTGGCAATAGACCATCAAATACCAATTGTTCCAATGACTTTTTATGATTGTAAAAAACGATTTTCATATACTTTTTTTAGCGGAACACCAGGAAAATTAAGAGTAAAGTTCCATAAACACATACAAACAAAAGGGCTTGAAATGAAGGATAAAAACACAATAAAAAAACAAATGTTCGATACGATTCATGCAGAATTAATAAACGACGCTAAAAACTAGTAATGAGCGAAGAAAGATTAAATTACTACGACCCAATAGAAGAAAAACTAAATGTAATTACCCACGGTTTTGGATTGCTGATGAGTATAATTGCATTGTTTTTATTAGTGAAAAAAGCAATAAATTACGACACAATTTCACTTGTAAGTTTTGTTGTTTTTGGACTGAGTTTAATAATATTATATGCTGCTTCAACGTTTTATCACGCATCAAAAGACCCTATAAAGAGATATAAATTAAACATATTTGATCATGCAGCAATTTATGTTTTGATTGCAGGATCCTACACACCTTTTACCCTTTTGGTTTTAGATGGTTGGGTTGGATGGACCATTTTTGGTATTTCTTGGGGTTTAGCACTAATCGGAATTATATTAAAACTATTTTTTACAGGGAAATACGATAGAGCATCAACAATTGCATATGTTTTTATGGGTTGGTTGGTTGTGTTTGCAATAAAACCATTGATAGAAAATCTATCTTATGACGGATTAATGTGGCTCTTTGCTGGAGGAGTTTTTTACACAGTAGGCGCAGTTTTATACAGTATTGAAAAGATCAAACACAATCATGCAATTTTTCATATCTTTGTATTACTTGGTAGTTTTGCTCATTTTATGGCAGTTTATTACCACATCTTACCAGAATAGTTGAAGTAAAAACAAAAATTTATCAGAAATAAAAACAAAAAATGAATATTAAAAACACAGTACTAGTAGTAATTGCAACCATTTTTATGATGAGTTGTTCTGAAACCCAAAAAGAAGAAATGAAAACATTAAAGTATGTTGACGAGCCACATTCTCATGCACAACCAAATGAAGCAGTTATCACGCATTTAAATTTAGATATAGATGTAAATTTTGATACAGAAGTTATTAGCGGAACTGCCTCTTACGATATAACAAATAATAATGAGGCTACTGAAATCATTTTGGATGCTAAAAATTTGGTAATAGAAAAAGTGCAAGCAGACGGAAAAGATACTGAGTTTTCTTTAGGAACATTTGATGAGTCTTTAGGACAATCATTAAATATAACTATTGCAAAAGACACAAAAAAAATTACTGTTTTTTATCAAACTACAGATAAAACAGAAGCGGTACAATGGTTAAACCCTCAACAAACACAAGACAAAACTCAACCGTTTTTATTCACACAAGGACAAGCAATTTTAACGCGTACATGGATTCCTATTCAAGACAGTCCGCAAATAAGAATTACGTATGATGCTACAGTAAGAGTTCCAAAAGAATTGATGGCTGTGATGAGTGCAGAAAATCCGAAGGTAAAATCTGCAAACGGAGAATATCAATTTAAAATGGCACAAAAAATCCCTCCATATTTAATGGCATTGGCAGTTGGAGATATTGCTTATAAAGCCGTGAGTGACAGAACAGGAATTTATGCTGAAAACTCGATGGTAGATATTGTACATGAAGAGTTTTCTGAAATGGAAAAAATGATGGTTGAAGCAGAAAAATTATATGGAAAATATGCTTGGGATCAGTTTGATGTAATTGTTTTACCTCCAAGTTTTCCTTTTGGTGGAATGGAAAATCCGAGATTAACATTTGCGACACCAACATTAATTGCTGGTGATAAAAGTTTAACCTCAGTAGTAGCACATGAATTGGCACATTCTTGGTCTGGAAACTTAGTTACCAACGCAACTTGGGATGATTTTTGGCTGAATGAAGGCTTTACAGTATACTTCGAAAACCGTATTATGGAAGCGTTATACGGAAAAGAAAGAGCAGATATGTTAGGCTTAATTGCGCGTCAAGATTTAGATGAAGAGGTTGAAGGATTTAAAGATTCTCCTGAAGATACGCACTTAAAACTAGACTTAACAGGACGTAATCCTGATGATGGTATGACAAGTATTGCTTATGACAAAGGATTTATGTTCTTAAAAACGTTGGAAGGCGTTGCAGGAAGAGAAAACTTTGATGTATTCTTAAAAAATTACTTTCAAAGTCATGCTTTTTCTACAATGACTACTGACAAATTTATTAAATACTTGAATGAAAACTTATTAGAAAAGCACAACCTTTCTTTTAATACTGATGAATGGATTTTTAATCCAGGAGTTCC
>CALIIP010000132.1 GCA_938018045.1 uncultured Flavobacteriaceae bacterium | reverse complement strand
CAATGTTTCAACAACGTTAACATATCAAAGTAACCAATTGGATCTATAAAGGTTATGTTGTATTTTAGATCGAATTTCTCAAGTATTTTCTTTGTCCTTGGATGTAGAGGAATAACAACTCTTTTTTGTTTAGAAATTATTTCCAAACCTTGAAATATTGCTTTTAACTTTTCTAAATCATCTGTATTCTCTTGCCTATGTATGGTTGCTAGTACAAATTCATTTTCTATTAACTTTAAACGAGAAATAATAGTCGATTTTTTTGAAGCAATTTTTCTATAAAATTCAACTGCATCTTTCATGATATCTCCAGATTTTACAATCTTTATCGGAAAGTTACCAAAGCCTTCATTTTTAAGATTATCAACGGCAGTATCTGTTGGACACAATAATAAGTCTGAAATTCTATCTGTCTTAATTCTATTAATTTCTTCAGGCATTTTAATATTAAACGAACGCAAACCTGCTTCGACATGCACAACTTTCATATTCAATTTTTTTGCAGCCAAAGCGCCAGCAATTGTAGAGTTTGTGTCACCATAAATTACAACTGCATTAGGTTTTTCTAGAAGCAATACTCGTTTAATTTCTTTCATCATTTTCTCAGTCATTGCTTCATGACTTAAATTGTTAATCTCCAAATTATATTTTGGCTCTGGAATCGACATTTCGTCAAAAAAAATAGCGCTCATGTTCACATCATAATGTTGACCTGTATGAATGATAACCTCTTCAAATTCTTTGTGTTGAGAAATTATTCTACTTAAGACTGCAGCTTTCACAAACTGAGGTCTTGCACCTAAAATTGTGACTATCTTTTTCATTTAAGCACTTTAATTATTTCACTCAGTTTTTGAGTCAAATTTTTTCGATGGAACTTATCAATATTCTCAGGTTTTACTTTCAATTCTCCTTCTTTATATTGTTTATAAAGTTCTAAAATAGTTGATTTTAATTGAATCTCATCATCAAAACCAATTACAGTTCCTGTTTTAGTATCAGAAATAATCTTAGTTACGTCACCATCTATTGGAGCAATTGCCAAAATTGGTCTGTTAGAAACTAAATATTCAAATATTTTTCCGGTTACAATTCCTTTTGCGCCATCTACTTGCGGAATGAATAATAACAATACTTGCGATTGTTTTTGCAACGCTATTGCTCTTGAATGCGACACATATTTTGTTAATTTCAAATACTTTTGTAATCTAGACTCAGAAATACTTGATAATACTTTTTCTGATACGTTTCCAACCAAATGTATTTCTAAATCTGAAGCAAAAATTTGATTTTCAGAAACCAATTCTTGCAACACTTTCCACAATATTTTTGGATTACTTTGTGTAGGCAACAAACCAATATGTGATAACGTAAATTTAGCGTCTAAAGATACATTCTTACTCTCCAAAACCTCATCATCATATCCATTTGAGATAACGGCAACTCCTACTCCATTTTTCTCAAACTCCATTGCGATATGATTGCTAACTGTGATAACTTTATCTGCAGTTGTTAAGATTTCTTTTTCGAGTTGCTGTAGTTTTTTCTTTGATTTATTTGTTAATAATAAGTCACTATTATAAAACAAATTTGACATTGGATCTCTAAAATCTGCAATCCACTTTACTCCTATTTTTTGCTTTAATTTCATACCAATCAAATGCATGCTATGAGGCGGACCTGTAGTTATAATAGCATCAACATTATTTTCTTTTAAATAAGTAGTTAAATACTTTACTGAAGGTTTCACCCAATATTTACGAGCATCAGGAATAAAATAATTTCCACGAATATATTGCATTGTTCTCTGAATAAAAGACGGCTTAGAACTTACTCGAGCAGTTGAAACGTTTTTGTTTTTTATAAAATTATTTGGTTCAAAAATTGATTGTTTCAATACAGTAATCCCTTCAGGAATTTCATTAAGCAATGATTCATCTACAACTTCATAATTAGCATTATCAACTGTATAAACAATTGGTTCTATGCCAAAACCTTGTAAATACTTTACAAATTTTAGCCAACGTTGTACGCCACTTCCGCCTGCATTTGGCCAATAATATGTGATGATTAATACTTTCACTGTTTTTTTATATTACCATATAATTTTAATAATACTTCTGCTGTTTTATCCCAATTAAACTCATCCTTAATAAACTTTTCTCCATTAATTCCCAGTTCATTCTGAAGATTAATATCGCTATATAATTTCAAAATTTTATTAGCAAAATCTTTTGGATTCCGTTCTTGATGAACCAAACCTGAATTTACGCGTTCAATCAATCTCTTCTGAGCAATAGCATCGCTTACTAAGAGCGGTTTTCCAAAACTCATATATTGAAACAACTTATTTGCATATGCTACATCATGCTGAATATTCCTGTTTAACGGAGAAATACAAACGTCTGAAGCAACAATATACGACGGAAATAAAGACACATTTTGCCAACCTTCAAAATCAACAAACTTTTCTAACGCTAATTCTTCAACTTTATGTTTTAAAATTACATCCGTAGAGTTTTTCCCAACAATAACTAATCTTATATTCGGAATTTTATCTTTTAATAATACTAATGATTCGATTGCAGTTAATAATCCTCTTCGGATTCCTGTATCTCCTAAATATAAAAGTGTAAAACTTTTTTCATATTGGTTTACAATTGCCTTATCTATAACTGCATTCTCATAAAATGACGGTAAAACAGTATTTGGGACTAAATGTATCTTATCTTTTGATATTTTAGTTCTATCAACTACTTCATCAATAAATTCTTGAGAAACAGTGATAACATTTGTTGCCTTTTCAATAAATTCTTCTTCTTTAATCTTCCATTTTTTAGGTGAAATCAACAGCTTTCCAGGAAACTTTTGCATGTGAGGATAAAACTGCATTATTTCAGGCATATTATCGTGCAAGTCTAAAACTGTTGGCAAATTCAAATTTTTATTAGCCTTAAAAACAGCATCAGCAATTCGCATATCGTGAATGTGAATTACTTCAATCTTATTTTTTTTTAAAAAATGTTCAATTCTTGGTTTCATTTTCCATGTATAAAATGGAAAAGTATAGGCTAAAGCAGAAAACTTATATTCAAGTTTATTGGTTTTATATCTACAAACTTTGATTCCGTTGATAACTTCAAACTCAAGTTCGTTTAAATACTTTAATGAAAATAAAAAGACTTCATGACCATCCTTTATCAAAGCGACAGCCTCGTTTTCCACTCTTGGATCTGGTGGAAACGTATAATCTAAAATCATTCCTATTTTCATGTGTCACATTTATCTTTCTGCATAAATCGCATAATATCTTGGAGTGAAATTTCTTAAAATTGGTCTAAAACCAATCTTTTTTGTCGGACTTGTCCATTTCCTTTTCTCCTTGATTTTCCAATTAGATTTTTCTAACAACCAATCAAATTGCCAATCTTCAAACTCATGATAATGTCTATCCCACTTTTCAGTTTTACTTCTATATGCTTTTGCAAACCATAAATTTAAAGGGATTGATGCAATTAGTTTTGTTGACTCTATTGAACGTAACACATTAAAAGGTGCAATTAAGTGCTCAAAAATCTCAAAAGCCGTTACAGCATCTACATTGAATTTCTTAACTGTTTCTGGAAGTAAATCTAAATCTTCACCTTCTGTATTGTAAACTGTATAACCGTTTTGTTCCATTATTTCACTAAAAACATTTCTAGTTCCAAGATCTAAAATTGTTGCTGGTGCTGGCAAGACTTCTTGTAAAAATTCTAGAGTCAATTTGTACCTTCTATCGTGTTGACTCATTTTGTTTTTTTCTTTTTATCAATTACAAACCAACCAATTGGAATTAACAGTAATAACCCAAAAGAAATTAATGTAATTGTAGTTCCTTTTTTGATGACATTTGGTTCAAATTTAAAGACTATTTCATGTTCACCTTCAGGAACTTCCATTCCTCTTAAAACATAATTAACTCTATAATGGTTAGTTTTTTCGCCATCTATATATGCATTCCACCCATCTTTGTAATACATCTCAGAGAATACTGCAAATTGATTTGAACTAGTTTTGCTTTCATAAACAAGTTCATTTGCTTTATAACTTGTTAATTTTATAGTTGCGGTACTATCTATTGCAAAATTATTCATTAGTTCAGAGGCATAAATACCGTCTACAATAGCTGTTGTTCTTGTATTAATTGTATCTAATACTTTAATCTCTTCATCAGCATTTGAAACATATATTAAATCATTCACAAACCAAGCATTGCCATTTGCGCGTTGATTTTTCTCTAAAACTTTCCCTTTTTCTCCAATACTGATAACATACTTTGTATTAAGCATATTTAAAACTTCAGGGTTCTTAGTTGCAATATGAAAATCAAATAACTCTTGATATCTTCTCATTTTCACAGCACTATAACCTCCTAATGAATTATGAAAATATGGAGTTGCACCATCTGCTAATAAATTCTTCGTAAAATCGGCAACACGGAAATGTTCTTTATCTTTTATAATTTCTGCATCAATTGCAGATTTTTTAAATGGCTTATTTACTTTTCTTGCTGAAGTGAAATTATCATTATTCACATATCTTTTATTCACGCCAACCATATCAAATAATAACAATCCTAAAAAACCAACCAATAAAATATTCTTATTGATTATATTTTTCAAGTACACGAAAAGTATTCCTGCAATACCTAAAACCAATAATAAGGTTCTCAAACTATCACCAAAAAACAATGCATGTCTATCTGAAGTAACAGCATCTAAATAACCGCTTACTTGTTCATCTATCTGAACATCTACTGCAGTTTCAAAAGAGAATAATTCTTGACCTCCTACAACAAATAACAACGCCAAACCACCAACAATGATTGTTGCCCATTTTAAACCTTTCAATTTACGCTCTACTGTTATTTTATCAGAAATTAAAGTATTCAAGCCCAACAATCCTAAAAGTGGAATACAAATTTCAGCAATTACTTGAATTGAAGAAACTGCTCTAAACTTAGTATATAATGGCACATAATCAATAAAGAAATTTGTGAGAACTGGAAAGTTTTTACCCCAACTTAATAGTATTGAAAATATAGTTGCAGCAACCAACCATTTTTTCCATTTGCCATCAACTAAAAATAATGCCAAAACAAATAGAAATATAAATATTGCTCCGATATAATAAGGTGCTGCAACAATTGGCATTTCTCCCCAATACATTGAGGTAATTTGCATTAAATAGTTTGCGTCTTCTGGGTTTAAACCTTCATTTACAGCATCTTGTAAAAAGGCTCTTAATTGACTGTCTTTTACTTCTTCATATCTTGTTCCTCCAACAAAACGAGGAATAAAAAGACTAAATGTTTCTGCTATTCCGTAACTATATTCTGTAATATATTCTTTTGACAAGCCAGAAGTAGCAACTTTTGGTGTTCCGTCTTGAGTAATTGTCAATTCGCTTTTACTTCTTGTGCTATGTTCTGCATATTCTTGTGTTGCCAATAAATTTGTTGCATTTGTTCCAATAGCAAGAATTACTGCAACTATAAGAATACCAATACTTTTAGCAAAATGTGGAATCTCTTTTTCTTTTACTGATTGTATTAATTGAACAATCCCATAGATAACTACCATAAAAAATAGATAGTATGTCATTTGGATGTGATTTGCCATTAATTCAAGTGACATTGCCAAAGCGGTCACAATAAAACCTAATAGATATTTTCGCTGAAAGACTAATATAATTCCTGCCATTACAATTGGCATGTATGCAATTGCATGTGCTTTGGCATTGTGTCCTGCTCCAAAAAGACTTATCATATATGTAGAAAAACCAAAGCCTAAGGCGCCAATAATGGCTAATTTCCAATCAACTTTTAAAGTCATGAGTAATACAAAGAATCCCAAGAAATATAGAAATAAATAATCTGCAGGTCTTGGTAAAAATCGTATTAGATTATCTAACTTTTTTATATAATTATGAGGATAATAAGCACTAATCACATATGCTGGCATTCCTCCAAAAGAAGTATTTGTCCAATAAGGTTCTTCTTCAAATTCTGCTCTATGATCAACAATTTCTTTTGACGAACCTATAAATTGGGTGATATCTCCTTGTTGAATTTTCTGTCCTTTTAAAACAGGTGAGAAATATGCTAATGATGCAATTACGAAAATAAGTATTGCAACTATATATGGTATTATTTTTTTCATGTATGAATGCTATAATGCATAAATGCTATAATTAATTAATGATATAATACTGTAGTTAATGGCTTAATGAATTATATGTTGAACTTTTTGCTTTCGACATTATTTTATTTAATTCAATTGCTTCAATTAAT
>CALIIP010000131.1 GCA_938018045.1 uncultured Flavobacteriaceae bacterium | reverse complement strand
TGGTTGAGGTTTGTTTTTTACAATCGCCCAATACGTCTTGTTGATAGTTTTTTCTCGTAACATCTTGTTCAAGCGTTCCAATGCTTTAGATGTTTTTGCAAAAATAATAACTCCAGAAGTTGGTCTGTCAAGACGATGCACAACACCAAGATATACATTGTTTGGCTTATTGTATTTCTCTTTTATATATTCTTTCACAACTTCACTCAAAGGAGTATCACCAGTTTTATCACCTTGCGAAATATCTCCTGCACGCTTATTAACAATGATAATGTGATTGTCTTCGTGCAGTATTTGTAAGTTTTTTTTTGTAGAATGCATTTGTTTTGTATTCAATCAGTAGTTAAAATGGCTGTCGTCCTACGACTTGAAATCGTCGGCAACATCAATATTAATCTGACCAATATAATCTAACACTTCTTTTTTTCCTATTTCTGATTCAGACGAAGTGATAAAATGCATAGGAATAGATTCCCAATACTTAAGAAGCTCTTTTTTGTATTTGGTGATATTCTTATTTAGCATAGAACTACCAAGTTTGTCGGCTTTGGTGAATATAATTCCAAATGGAATGCCATTTTCGCCCAAAAATTGCATGAACTCCAGATCAATTTTTTGTGGTTCATGACGAGAATCAACTAAAACAAATGAACAAACTAATTGATCTCTTTGCAAGAAATAATCTTTTATAAAACTTTGAAAAGCCTTTTTTATGGTTTTAGAAACTTTAGCATATCCATATCCTGGTAAATCTACCAAAAACCATGATTCATTTATTTTAAAATGATTGATTAATTGAGTTTTTCCAGGCCTTCCAGAAATTTTTGCCAATTTCTTATGATTGGTTAACATGTTGATTAGAGATGATTTACCAACATTAGAGCGTCCGATAAAAGCGTATTCTGGAATTTTTTCAGCAGGACATTTTGAAACATCCGAATTGCTGACAATAAAAGTAGCAGTATTTATTTTCACAAGATTATATCTTTCGTTTCTCGAACCAACTTCCTAAAATATCGTTAAACTCATCAGGATGTTCCATCATTGGAGCATGACCACATTTGTCAATCCAAAATAAATCAGAATCAGGAAGTAATTCATGAAAATCATCTGCGACTTCTGGCGGAGTTACATTATCTTGTTTTCCCCAAATAATACAAGTTGGCACATTCATATTCGGAATATCTTCTGCCATATTATGGCGAATTGCACTTCTAGCCATTGAAAGTGTTCTAATTACTTTATTTCTGTCATTTACAAGACTAAAAAGGTCATCAACCATTTCTTTGGTTGCTATATTTTTGTCGTAAAAAACAGCTTCAGCTTTCTCTTTGATATATTGATAGTCACCACGTTTTGGATAAGAATCACCCATCGCTTTCTCATACAATCCAGAACTACCTGTAAGAACGAGTGCTTTGATGTTTTTAAGATTATGTTTCGCAAAATATAGCGACACATGGCCTCCTAAAGAGTTTCCAATAAAAATCACATTATCAATTTCTTTATATTCTATAAATTCTTTGATAAACTTTGATATGTTTTTTACGTTGGTTTTGATGATTGGTAAAGTATATAATGGCATTTCTGGAATCAATACTTTGTATCCATTTTTAGAAAAATGAGAAGTAATACCATCAAAATTACTCAACGCTCCCATTAAGCCATGAAGTACAACAATTGGTTGTCCTTCACCTTCTTCAATATAGCTAAATTTTCCTTCTTTCTTAAGTGTAAAACTCATTTAATAATGCTCATTTTTTATGGTGACAAATGTAACCAATTTAGAGCAAAATACGATTTTTTTAGTTACATCGCTTATTAAAATTGGAAAGAGTATAAAAACCACTGATAATCAGCATTGTACTGCACAATTTTTTCATAAAACAAAAGTTATTAACAAAAGTGGTAGTAAGTGGTAAAAAGTGGAAATAATTATTTACTTTTGAAAACACTAGCAGATACGATGATAAACTTAATTGGAACATACGAATGTAAAGCAGATGTCAAAGGACGTTTGATGCTTTCTGTTGCTTTAAAAAAGCAATTATCTCCTGTTTTGCAAGAAGGTTTTGTTTTGAAACGTGCAGTTTTTCAACCTTGTTTGGAGTTGTACCCAATGCAAGAATGGAACGATATGATGCAGAAAGTAAGTAAGTTAAATCGATTCAGAAAAAAGAATAATGATTTCATCAGACGATTTACTGCAGGAGTAAAAATTGTTGAGTTAGACGCTTCGGGAAGATTATTAATTCCAAATGATTTGCAAAAATTTGCAGGAATTACTAAAGAAGTTGTTTTGTCATCTGCAGTCAATATTATTGAAATCTGGGATAAAAATCGATATGAAAAAGCAATTGACGATGCAGCTGTTGATTTTGGCGAATTGGCAGAACAAGTCATGGGAAATGTAATAGATGATGAAGATGGAGTATCATAATCCGGTTTTATTACATCAAAGTATTGACGGTTTAAATATCAAACCAAACGGAATTTATGTTGATGTGACATTTGGTGGAGGCGGACATTCACAAGAGATTTTAAATCGATTGGATAGCGAAGGAAAACTATTTGCTTTTGACCAAGATAAAGATGCGCAAGAAAATAATATTGATGATGAACGTTTTGTCTTAGTTCCAGAAAATTTTAGATATATAAAAAGGTTCTTACGATTTTATGGTATAAAAAAAGTCGATGGTATACTCGCAGATTTTGGGGTTTCATCACACCAATTTGATGAGGCTGAACGAGGGTTTTCTACTCGTTTTGATGCAACGTTAGATATGAGAATGAATCAAAATGATGAGTTGTCTGCTTTTAAAATTGTGAATGGTTATAGTGAAGAGAAATTGAGTGAAATTCTTTTTAATTACGGTGAATTGAGAAATGCACGAGCATTGGCTAAGAAAATTTCAGATGCTAGATTAGAGAAAAAAATCAAGACAAGTTTTGATTTAAAAGAAGTGCTTCAGCAGTTTTTACCACAAGCAAAGGAACATAAAATTTTGGCTCAAATTTTTCAGGCAATAAGAATTGAAGTGAATCAAGAGTTAGAAGCCTTAAAAGAATTTTTATTACAAGTTCCAGAATTATTAAATGAAAACGGACGATTGAGTGCAATTTCTTATCACTCATTAGAAGATAGATTGGTGAAAAGATTTATTAGAAACGGACAGTTTGAAGGTGAGCCAGAAAAAGATTTCTATGGAAATTTTGAAGTTCCATTAAAAAAAGTTGGGAAGTTAGTAATTCCGTCAAAAGAAGAAATAAAGAAAAATAATAGAGCACGAAGTGCAAAATTGAGATTGGCAGTAAAAGTATAAATGGGAAAAGTAAAGCAAAATATTTACAATGTTTTAAAAGGAAAATTCCTTGTTAGCGATGACGCTTTCAAAAACTGGCGGATGATTATATATATCGTCTTTCTACTACTGTTTATGATTTCTCGTTCGCATAGCACAGATAAAAAAGTATTAAAAATTGCTCAGTTAAATAGTGAAATTCGAGAATTAAAAGCTGAGTTTATCGATACGAGGACAAAGGTCATGAGACTAGAACTTGAATCGGCAGTTCAGAATAAAGTAGCAGAGCGTGGATTGCTGCCTTCCAAAAATCCGCCAAAAAAAATTAAAGTTATAAATAGTAAAGTAGATTAAGTTGGCAACAGAGAAAAAAAACATATTAAGTAGATTATATATATTCTTTGTCTTCTTGACCTTGTTTTTTATCGCAATAATCTATCAACTTACAAATATTCAATATGTCGATGGCGACAAATACCGAAGCCTTTCTGAAAAACGTACTATAAAAAACGATACCATTCATGCTAATCGCGGAAATGTATATGCAGATGATGGTAGTTTGTTAGCTACTTCTATGTCAAGATATGAAATCAGAATGGACGCTTCAAAACCAGATGATAACACCGTTTTTGAAGAAAACATTCAAGCACTTTCTGTAGAATTGTCAAAAATGTTGGGTAAGCCATCAGATTATTATGTTCGATTGATTCGTCAGGCAAGAAATAGAAAGCCAAAACCAAATAGATATTTATTCATTGCTCGAAATATTGGGTATTTAGATTATCAGAAAATGAAAACCTTTCCAATTTTTAATCTAGGAATGTATGGAGGAGGCTTTATTGCAGAACAATCTACAAAACGAGAGCATCCTTTAGGAAAAATTGCTGAACGAACTATTGGTTATGATGATTATCGTGGTGCTCCGGGAATTGAAGGAGCATATAAAACTTTTTTAAAAGGAAGTTATGGAGTTAGAAGAAAGCAGCGTATTTCTCAAGGACAATGGAAACCAATAAGTGATACAAATGAAGTCGAACCGCAAGACGGAAGAGATGTTATAACGACCATCAATGTTAATATGCAAGACATTGCACATCATTCATTGTTGAGACAACTAGAATATTATGAGGCAGAACATGGTTGTGTTGTGGTCATGGAAACGAAGACTGGTGAAATTAAGGCAATTTCTAATTTAGGAAGAGGGAAAAGTGGTAAGTATTACGAAAAAAGAAATTATGCGCTTTGGGAATCTCATGAGCCAGGATCTGCATTTAAAGTAATGTCTATGGTTGCCGCTTTAGAGTTAAAAGTGATTGATTCGAGTACTGTTGTTGATACTGGAACAGGTAAATATAGAATGTACGGAAGAAATATTAGCGATTCTCATAGAGGAGGTTATGGAAAAATATCTGCTGCTAGGGCATTAGAGGTTTCATCAAATATAGCTTTTGCTCGATTGGTCGATGAAAATTTTAATAAAAACCCGAATAAATTTATCAATCAACTAAAGAAAATGCATCTTGATGATAAGTTAGGTTTGCCAATAAAAGGTGAAGGAAAACCTAATATTCCTGCTCCTGGAGATAATAATTGGAGTAAAAATGCTTTGCCTTCAATCGCATATGGTTACAACCTGCTTTTAACGCCTTTACAAACACTTACTTTTTATAATGCGATAGCAAATAATGGTGAAATGGTGAAGCCAAGAATGGTAAAAGAGATTCGTTCTTGGGATAAAAAAGTAGAAATTTTTAATAAAGAAGTTATTGATTCAAAAATTTGTTCAAGCACAACAATTAGTAAAGTTCAAGAGATGTTGAAAAATGTTGTTGTAAGAGGTACAGGACAAAAATTATATGACGATAATTTTTCTATGGCCGGAAAAACAGGAACTGCAAGAACAGAATATGCAAATTTTGAAGAATGGAATAAAGACAAAAAATATATTTCATCTTTTACAGGATATTTCCCTGCTGAAAATCCAAAGTACTCGTGTATAGTTGTGATTCACAAGCCAAACCTCAAGAAGGGATATTACGGAGCTGATGTTTCTGGACCAGTTTTTAAAGACATTGCTCAAAAAATATATACAGACGCACCACTTTTAAAAGAAATTATCAATGTAGAACCAAAATTTGCAAGTGTTACTAGTGATTTTGAAAAGTATAACAGCGTATCAGAAAAACAGCTAAAAACAGTACCAAATGTTACAGGGATGGTTGTGATGGATGCTGTGTCTTTGTTAGAAAATTTAGGATTAAAGGTGACATTTTTTGGTAACGGAAAAGTAAAAAATCAATCAATAGAAATTGGAGAAAAAGTAGTTAAAGGTGCAACAATAAAGTTAGAATTATCATAGTGAAAATCTTAAAAGACATATTATATAAAGTTTCTGTAAACGAGGTTTACGGAACTACAGATATGTCTGTAAGTGCCATCATTTTTGATTCTCGTAAAGTAATAAATGACGCATTATTTGTCGCTCAAAAAGGTGTTACAGTTGATGGACACAAATACATAACCAAAGCAATTGATTTAGGTGCAAAAGTTATTGTTTGTGAAGTAATGCCGAAAGAATTAAAAGATGGAATTATATATATACAAGTTGATGATTCGAATAGTGCTTTGGCAATTATTGCGTCAAATTTTTATGACAATCCATCAGGAAAATTAAAACTTATAGGAATTACAGGAACCAATGGAAAAACAACCATTGCGACCCTATTATACAATTTATTCAGAAAGTCAGGTTACAAAGTCGGATTGCTTTCAACGGTGAATATTATGGTTGGCGAAACAGAATATGTGGCAACACATACAACCCCTAATTCTGTTTCGATCAATCATTATTTAAACGAAATGGTTGAAAATGGTGTCGATTACTGCTTTATGGAAGTGAGTTCACACGGAATTCATCAAAAAAGAACAGAAGGTTTGCATTTTTCAGGCGGAATTTTTACAAATCTTACACATGACCATCTAGATTATCATTCAACTTTTGCTGAGTATAGAGATGTTAAAAAATCATTTTTTGATAGCCTGCCAAAAACTGCCTTTGCCTTGGTAAATGAAGATGATAAGAATGGCAAAATTATGTTGCAAAACACAAAAGCCAAAAAAGTATCGTATGCATTAAAAACAATGGCAGATTATAAAGTTAGAATTCTTGAAAATCGTTTTTCAGGTCTGCTTTTAAATATTGATGGTGCAGAAGTTTGGGTAAAATTGATTGGAAGTTTTAACGCTTATAATCTATTAGCAATTTATGCGACAGCAGATTTGTTGGGATTAGAAAAGTTCGAAACGTTGAGGTTGATAAGCGAATTGGAAAACGTTTCAGGACGCTTTCAATATTTTATTTCTGATGAAGGAATAACCACAATTATTGATTATGCACATACTCCAGATGCTTTAAAAAATGTGTTGGAGACGATTAATGATATTAGAACAGGAAACGAAAAAGTGATTACTGTTGTTGGATGCGGAGGAGATAGAGACAAGACCAAGCGACCGAAAATGGGAAATATAGCGTCTATTTTAAGTACGCAAGTGATTTTTACTTCAGACAATCCTCGAAGCGAAAATCCACAGACAATAATTGATGAAATTGAGCAAGGAGTAGAGCCGCAAAATTATAAAAAAACACTTTCGATTTTAGATAGAGAACAAGCAATAAAAACTGCAGGTAAGTTGGCTGACAAAGGAGACATTTTGCTAATTGCAGGAAAAGGGCATGAAACATATCAAGAAATAAATGGAGTTCGATCAAATTTTGATGATTATAAAAAGGCGCAAACAATATTAAAAGAATTACAAAAATAAGATGTTATATTATTTATTTGAATACTTAGAAAACCATTACCAATTAGCAGGAGCTGGACTGTTTAAGTTTATAACTTTTCGTGCAGCAATGGCTTTTATTTTTTCATTATTGATTTCTACTATCTACGGAAAAAAGATTATCAATTATCTGCGTAAAAAACAAGTTGGAGAAACCGTAAGAGAATTAGGGTTAGAAGGTCAAAAAGAAAAAGGAGGAACGCCAACAATGGGAGGGATTATCATCATTTTGGCAACAATGATTCCTGTTTTACTATTTGCAAAAGTTGATAACATCTATATTATTTTACTAATAATCACAACGTTATGGATGGGAGTTATTGGTTTTGTTGATGATTATATTAAAATATTTAAAAAAGATAAAGATGGTTTAAAAGGACGTTTTAAAGTGCTTGGTCAAGTTGGACTTGGAATCATAGTTGGTTCTATGCTCTACTTTAATGACAACGTAACCATCAAAGAAGAAATACCTCAAGGAATTGTGCAACTCACCGATGATGGAACCCCAAGATTATTCGGTGAAGCGCACAAATCAACTAAAACAACAGTTCCTTTTTTTAAAAATAACGAGTTAGACTATTCATCTGCATTGAGTTTTCTTGGTGATGGATATCAAAAATATGCTTGGATAGTTTTCATTTTAGTTGTCATATTTATTATTACAGCAGTTTCAAACGGAGCAAATCTTACAGATGGAATTGATGGCCTTGCCGCAGGTTCATCTGTAATAATAGTTGGTACGCTCGGTATTTTTGCATGGATTTCTGGGAATATAATGTTTGCAGGATATCTCAATGTTATGTACATACCAAACTCTGGAGAAATGGTGATTTTTATCAGTGCTTTTGCAGGTGCTTTGATTGGATTTTTATGGTATAATACATATCCAGCACAAGTATTTATGGGAGATACAGGTAGTTTGACTATTGGCGGAATTATCGCTGTAATTGCTATTGCTGTTAGGAAAGAATTATTGATTCCAATATTAGCAGGAATCTTTTTAGCAGAAAATTTATCGGTGATTTTACAGGTAAGTTACTTTAAATATACACGAAAGAAATTTGGAGAAGGAAGGCGAATATTTAAAATGTCGCCATTACATCATCATTATCAAAAATCAGGTTATCACGAAAGTAAAATTGTAACTCGATTTTGGATTGTAGGAATATTATTGGCTGTCTTAACAATTGTAACGCTAAAATTAAGATAAGATGAAGTTAGTTGTGCTCGGAGCAGGAGAAAGTGGAGTTGGAGCAGCAATTTTGGGCAAGCAAAAAGGGTATGATGTTTTTGTTTCTGATAATAGAACAATAGCGAAAAAATATAAACAAGTTCTTTTAAATAACGAAATATCATTTGAAGAAAACGGACATTCAGAGGAAAATATTTTCTTGGCAGATGTTGTTATGAAAAGCCCTGGAATTCCAGATTCGGTTTTAATAATAAGACGTTTACATGAGTTGGGGATTAAGGTGATTTCAGAAATAGAATTTGCATCAAAATATACAGATGCTACTATTGTAGGAATTACTGGATCAAATGGTAAAACAACAACAACAATGTTGGCGCATCATATTTTAAAAAATGAGGGTTTTAATGTTGGAGTTGCAGGAAATATTGGAGATAGTTTTGCGGAGCAAGTTGCAGAAAAGCAACACGATACATATGTTTTGGAGTTGAGTA
Organism: uncultured Flavobacteriaceae bacterium; assembly: GCA_938018045.1. GTDB lineage: Bacteria > Bacteroidota > Bacteroidia > Flavobacteriales > Flavobacteriaceae > Urechidicola. The sequence continues at coordinate 5,856 of CALIIP010000131.1, read as the reverse complement.
GTTTTCAGTTAGATGGTATTGAAAAGTTTGCGCCACATATCGCGATAATAACCAATATTACGCCTGACCATTTAGATAGATATGATCACAAATTTGAAAATTATATCGAGTCTAAATTTAGAATAATAATGAATCAAACCAAAGATGATTATTTGATTTATGATGGTGATGATGTTGTTATTCAAAAATGGTTAGAGAACAATAAAATAAAAGCACAATTGCTGCCTTTTTCATTAGAAAAATCACTAAAAAAAGGAGCATTTATAAAAGATAATAATATAATAATCAAGACTAATACAGACCAATTTAAGATGGGAATTAAATCATTAGCATTACAAGGAAAACACAATGTCAAAAACTCAATGGCAGCTGCAATGACTGCACAGTTATTGAAAGTTAGAAAAGAAACAATTAGAGAGAGTTTAGAAGATTTTGAAGGAGCAGAGCATCGTTTAGAAAAGGTCTTAAAAATTAATGGAGTAAAATATATCAATGACTCAAAAGCAACAAATATCAACGCTACTTTTTATGCTTTAGATAGTATGAAAACACCAACAGTTTGGATAGTTGGAGGTGTAGATAAAGGAAACGATTATTTCGATTTGATGCCTTTAGTAAGGGAGAAAGTTAAGGCGATTATCTGTTTAGGTGCTGATAACGAAAAAATTATGCAAACATTTGGTAGTGTAATCGATCTTATTGTTGAAACAATGGGTGCAGAAGAAGCGGTAAAGGTTGCTTATAAAATTGCTGAAAAAGGCGACGCAGTATTGTTGTCTCCAGCATGTGCAAGTTTTGATTTGTTTGATAACTATGAAGATAGAGGACGTCAATTTAAACAAGCGGTTAGAGAACTATAAATGAGTAGTTTCATTAAAAATATAAAAGGAGATAGAGCAATTTGGGCAATTATTGTAATGCTTGCCATTTTCTCATTTATGCCAATTTATAGCGCAAGTACCAATTTGGTATATGTTGTTGGTTCAGCATCGAGCACTTTTTCTATTTTGATGAAACATGCCTTTTTATTATTGATGGGATTCATCATTCTGTTTGGTGTTCATAAAATTCCGTATCGATATTTCAGCGGAGGATCTGTCTTGATGCTGCCATTAGTTTTCCTACTATTATTATATACCTTGGTTCAAGGAAATACGATTGGTGGTGCAAATGCTAGCCGTTGGATACGCATTCCGTTTGTAGGAATTGGTTTTCAAACATCTACTTTGGCTGGTCTAGTTTTGATGACTTATGTTGCAAGATATTTGGCGAGAAATAAAAGTAAAGTGATCGTTTTTAAAGAAAGTCTTTGGACTTTATGGCTTCCTGTAGCGGCAATTTTAATATTGATATTACCAGCAAATTTCTCAACAACTGCCATTATTTTTAGTATGATTTTAGTGCTTGTTTTTCTTGGAGGATACCCTTGGAAATACATTTTATATATTCTCGGATTTGGAATCGTTTTCTTAACATTTTTTATTCTGATGGCAAAAGCATTTCCTAAACTGATGCCAAACCGTGTAGACACTTGGATAAGCAGAGTTGACAATTTTTCTAATAAAAATGCAGAAGAAGCCTATCAAGTGGAAAAAGCAAAAATTGCAATTGCTACAGGAGGAGTTACAGGAAAAGGACCTGGAAAAAGTGTGCAAAAAAACTTTTTACCACAATCATCTTCCGATTTTATTTATGCAATTATTGTTGAAGAATATGGTTTGTTAATTGGCGGAGTCGGAGTTGCATTAGTATATTTTTTATTGCTCTTTCGCATAATGATGGTTGCCAAAAAAGCGCAGACAATCTTTGCGACATTATTGGTTGTTGGCGTTGGACTACCAATAATCTTTCAAGCCTTAATTAATATGGCTGTTGCCGTAAATATATTACCAGTTACAGGACAAACATTGCCATTAATAAGTAGTGGAGGAACATCCATTTGGATGACTTGTTTCGCTATCGGAATGATACTGAGCGTAAGTTCAGCCAAAGACGAATCAGAAACGAGTTTAGAACACGACAACCCTTTAAATATCCTGCATGAAGCAATCGATTAACATATTGTTGAGTGGAGGAGGAACAGGAGGGCATATCTATCCTGCAATTGCTATTGCTAACGAATTAAAGGCACGATTTCCCGATGCTAAATTTTTATTTGTTGGAGCAAAAGACAGAATGGAAATGGAGAAAGTTCCGCAAGCAGGTTATAAAATTAAGGGGCTTTGGATTTCGGGAATACAACGAAGTTTAACATTAAAAAACCTTTCATTTCCTTTTAAATTGATGAGTAGCCTTTGGAATGCTCGCAAGATTGTAAAACAATTTAAACCAACAATTGTTATTGGTACAGGAGGTTTTGCAAGCGGACCAACTTTGTTTGTTGCTGCAAAAAATAGGATTCCGACATTGATACAAGAGCAAAACTCTTTTCCAGGAATTACAAATAAATTGTTAGCCAAAAAAGTAGCCAAGATTTGTGTTGCATATGATAATTTAGAACGATTTTTCCCTTCAGATAAAATTATAAAAACTGGAAATCCTGTACGTCAAGATTTAATTGCTTTGACAACTGATATTAATGAAGCGAAAGGCTTTTTTAAATTAGATAAAACTAAAAAAACGTTACTTGTTTTAGGAGGAAGTCTTGGTGCTCGTAGAATAAATCAATTTATTGAAAGTCAATTAAACTACTTTGTTGAGCAAGGAATTCAAGTTGTTTGGCAAACAGGAAAATTGTATTACGATGAGTATAAAAAACACGATGATTTAGAAGGAATACAAACACATTCTTTCTTGAACAACATGAATTTTGCTTATTCCTCAGCCGATTTTATTATCAGTAGAGCAGGTGCAGGATCAATTTCAGAATTGTGTATCGTTGGGAAGCCAACAATTTTTATTCCGTCTCCAAATGTTGCAGAAAATCATCAAGTAAAAAACGCTCAGTCTATTGTTGAAAAAGATGGTGCAATATTAATAGAAGAAAAGAATTTAGCAATTTTTCAAGGTGTTTTTGAGAGTTTGTTGTCGGATGAAAAGTTACAAGATAAATTAAGCCAAAACATAAAAAAAATGGCACTGCCAAATGCTACAAAAACGATTGTAGACGAAATAGAAAAGTTGATTAAATGAATTTAAAAACCATACATAACATTTACTTCATAGGCATTGGCGGAATAGGCATGAGTGCTTTGGCGCGTTATTTTGTTGCGAACGGTAAAAATGTTGCTGGTTTTGATAAGGTTCAAACAAGGATAACAGATTCATTAGAAGAAGTTGGCGTTAAAATTCATTTTGAAGATTCAGTTTCTTTAATTTCTGATGAATTTAAAGATGCAGAAAAAACATTGATAGTTTATACACCAGCAATTCCAGAAAGTCATTCAGAGTTATCTTATTTTAGGTCTAATAATTATCACGTTATGAAACGTGCAGAAGTGCTTGGTAAAATAACTGAAAACACTATTTGTTTGGCAGTTGCTGGAACACATGGTAAAACAACAACTTCGGCTATTTTAGGGCATATTTTAGAAGAAAGTGGCGTAAATGCAACTTCTTTTTTAGGCGGAATAGCAGAAAATTATAATTCTAATTTAATTCTTGGAGGAGATAAAATATCAGTAGTGGAAGCGGACGAGTTTGATCGTTCTTTTTTACAATTATCCCCTAATATAGCATGTGTAACTTCTATGGATGCAGATCACCTTGATATATATGGTGAAGCGAGCGCATTAGAAAATTCGTTTAAAGAATTTGCAGATAAAGTTTCAGATACATTAATTGTTTGTAAAGGTCTACCCTTAGAAGGCTTAACATATGCAGTGAATGAAAAGGCAGATTATTATGCAGATAATATTAAAATAAAAAATGGTGTTTACATTTTTGATGTAAAAACGCCAACAGAAATAATTACCAATGTGGAGTTCAATCTCCCAGGAAAACACAATGTGCTAAATGCTGTAGCTGCTTTGGCAATAGCAAATAATTATGGAGTTTCACTTCAGTCTATTGCCAAAGCATTACTTTCTTTTAAAGGTGTTCAGCGCAGGTTTTCGTATAAAATAAAAAGAGATAATTTAGTTTTGATAGATGATTATGCACATCATCCAACAGAGATAAATGCAGTTGTCAGTTCAGTTAGAGAAATGTATCCTGACAAAAAAGTTTTGGGAGTTTTTCAGCCACATTTATTTAGTAGAACAAGAGATTTCGCTGATGATTTTGCGAATAGTTTATCTCAGTTTGACGAACTTATTTTACTTGATATTTATCCAGCAAGAGAAGTGCCATTAGAAGGAATCACATCAGAATGGTTGCTTAGCAAAATAAATATACAGAATAAGAAGTTATCTACTAAAGATGATTTGTTAGAAAATATAAAACAATCAAATGCAACTATAAAAGTGATGATTGGAGCAGGAGATATAGGTCAAATGGTAACAAAAATAAAAGAAGGATTGGAAAATGAAGATTAATTGGAATTACATAAAAGGGTTTTTGCTTATAGTAGCATTAGTTTTTCTTTTCGGATTTTCTAATTATAGAAATGAAACAAAAACAGTTACTTCAGAAGTTATTTTTGAGCAAGGAGACAATCTTTTTATGAGTTATGAAATGGTTAATAAGTTGTTAATACAAAATCAAAAGCACGTTAAAAATCAAGCGAAATCCTTAATAAATTTGAGTAGTTTGGAGAAACAAGTTTTGGCACATCCTATGGTTGAAAATGCGACTACATTTTTAACAATAGATGGGCAGTTGAAAACGAGTGTCAAGCAGCGAACGCCAATCGGTAGAGTTAGAACAAACTCAGAGTCGTATTATATTGACAGACAAGGACAAAAGATGCCTTTGTCGAGTAATTATTCTGCACGTGTGCCGATTATTACAGGTCTTTTGGTAACAGAAAATATGGAAGATATTTATAGGTTGTTGACCTATATCATGAGAGATGAGTTTTTGAAAAAACAAATAGTTGGAATTGATAAATCTGCCGAAAATGATTTTTTATTATTGACAAGAATTGGAGATCATAAAATTAATTTAGGAGGAATTGAGGATTTAGAAGTAAAATTTAAAAATTTAAAAGCGTTTTATAATCACACAATGACAGATAAAACAATTGAGAATTATAAAATAATAAATTTAAAATACAACAATCAAGTTGTATGTACTAAAAAAGAACGAAATGGAGCGTAATGATATTTCGGTAGGATTAGATATTGGAACAACAAAGATTGTTGCAATGATTGGTCGTAAGAACGAATATGATAAAATCGAAATACTTGGAACAGGGAAAGCCAAGAGTTTGGGTGTTCATAGAGGAGTTGTAAATAATATTACGCAGACAATTCAGTCAATACAACAAGCCGTTGACGAAGCAATTGCTGTTTCTGGAGTTCAAATTTCAGATGCTATTGTTGGTATCGCAGGTCAGCATATAAGAAGTTTGCAGCATAGTGATTATATCACAAGACCAAACTCTCAAGAAGTGATTGATGAGTCTGATTTAGAAAAATTAGAAAGCCAAGTTCATAAGTTGGTGATGCTTCCAGGAGAAGAAATAATTCATGTATTGCCACAAGAATTTAAGGTTGATGGTCAAGCAGAAATAAAAGAACCTATAGGAATGTATGGCGGAAGATTGGAAGCAAATTTCCATGTTGTTGTAGGTCAAGTTTCATCTATTAGAAATATTGGTAGATGTATAAAAAGTGCTGGATTGAGTTTGGCAGGAATTACATTAGAACCTTTAGCATCTGCAGATGCAGTGTTGAGTCAAGAAGAAAAAGAAGCAGGAGTAGCTTTGATAGATATTGGAGGAGGAACAACAGATTTAGCTATTTTTAAAGATGG
>CALIIP010000130.1 GCA_938018045.1 uncultured Flavobacteriaceae bacterium | reverse complement strand
TGTAATGCATCTTTTTGAGTTTCTAGATCATCAGCCAAATTTGCTGTTTCTATACTTTTTTCTAAATACGGAATCGCTTCTTTTAAATCTCCTTTATTAAAATAAGCCGCACCAATATCTAAATTTAATTTTTGTGAAGTTACCAATGGTTCTTTCTCATCAAATAGTATTTCATCTGAAGCAATATTTTCAATCTCCTTCAATGATTCTTTTCGAAGTTCAATTTCCTTATCATAATTTTTTTGTTCTTGATAATAATCTGCAATAGAATTACGTGAACGAGCACGTGATTTTACATCTTCTTCTTCATCTGTAAGTTCTAGTGTATTATTAAAATAACCTTCAGCTTGCTGCGTTTCACCTTTTTGAGAATAAGTTTCTCCTATTTTTGAATTTAATTCAGAAATCTTTGGAGTAATCTTGTTTTGAGTCGCTATTTCTAACCCTTTATTATAATGCTCAATAGCTTCATCTAACTTATCTAATTTCTTTGAAGCGTTATCTCCTAAACCTTCATAAACAACAATTTTTTGATTTGTACTTATGTTTTCTTTCAACAATTCATTATACATTTCTGTACTTTCATCAAAGTTATTGTTTAGAGTATATGCTCTTGCTAACTTAAACTTAATGGTGTTTTCTTTACTAAAGTTGAGAGCAAACTCATAATTCGATACTGCTAAATCGTTTTGTTTTATATGAGAATAGGTATCTCCAAGAGTAGTATATGCTCTAGAAATTTCTGTTTTATCTCCTCGAGAACCTAATTCTTTTAAGGCTTTTTCTACGAAATTGATGCTTTTATCAGGATTGCTTTTTTGATATAAACGTGCAGAGTCTAACAAACTCTGAGAAGACGAGTTTCTACTTTTTTTAGAAAATTTACTTTTTGAAATCGACTTTTCTTCTTCTAATATAGATTTATCTTCTATTTTATAAAAATTGCTATTGTTTAATGTAATTGTATTAATTCGCTTTCCATCTTTACTTATTATAAGTACATCTCCAGGTTTTGCTTGAACTGTAAATTCGCCGCTAAAGTCTGTAACAGTAGTTTCTCCAGAACCACGAACTCGAACTGTAACTCCAGAAAGAGGCTTTCCTGTATCCTCTCTAATGATAGAAGTATAAATACTATTGTCTATTTTTTCAGCATCTTTTAAACTCTCTTTTTGGCCAAAAGACGAAAGGCTTATTAGAATTGTAATAATGAATATTATTTTTTTCATGTGTTGTTTTCCATTGATTTTTTAGTTGTCACATGTGCCTGCCTGCCGCAGGCAGGTTCGCAATTAATAATTATCCATGAAGATAATAATATAACTGGCTCGGTTCATTTGATATTTTACTTACTCGTTCTCGACTCCGCTCGAACTGACATAACAATTGTCTCCTCGAGCGGAGTCGAGAGGTTTAATTAATGTAAAACTACGGACTATAATCGGTTTGAAAAAATACCTATTTCTTAAAAACTTCTATTTTGACAGATTTTAGAAGTGTTTTTTCCAGTTAACACATTCAAAAGTCATTTTCACTCATTCAAATGATGTGTTCCCTCATTTTGAGTTTTTTATTGAAAGTTGTCAATTTAATTTTACTGTGAATTTAAAATCACACTACAATGAAAACACTATTTAAAACAGCGCTTTTGGTATTGGCATTTTCAACAATATCGTGCAACGCAACAAACAAAAAAGATAACAACAAAAATCAATTGGCAATAAATTCGCCAAATGAAAACGACGTAAAAAAACAATCAATCAAGATTGCTTTATTATTAGACACAAGTAGCTCTATGGATGGCTTAATAGATCAAGCAAAAGCACAATTATGGGAAATTGTAAACGAATTGTCATATGCCAAATGCGAACACGAAGATCCAGAATTAGCAATTTCTTTATATGAATATGGAAATGATCGTTTGGAGTCATCTGATGGTTATATTCGCCAAGTTTTAGATTTTAGTGGCGACTTAGATGAAATTTCAGAAAAATTATTTTCATTAACAACCAATGGCGGAAGTGAGCATTGCGGAGAAGTAATTCAGACATCATTAAATCAGTTAAAATGGGGCAATAACAAAGATGATTTAAAGATGATTTTTATTGCAGGAAACGAGCCTTTTACACAAGGAAAAATCAATTATAAAGATGCAACTACCAATGCCGTTGAAAAGGACATTATTGTAAACACTATCTTTTGTGGAAACTATGATAATGGTATTTCTGGAAAGTGGTTAGACGGTGCAAAATTAACTGGAGGAGATTATTTAAACATTGATCAAAATAGAGAGATTATACATATTGCAACTCCTTATGATGATATTATCATTCGATTGAATAGTAAGTTAAATAAAACTTATGTTTCATATGGAAGCCAAGGTTATGCTAAAATGAGTTTACAATCTACTCAAGATGATAATGCAATGGAACTTGAAGAAGTTGTAGCTGTAAAACGTGCAGTTAGCAAAAGTTCAAAAATGTATAAAAATAAATCTTGGGATTTGGTAGATGCAGAAAAAGAAAAAGATTTTAAGTATGAGAAACTTGATAAGAAAACGTTGCCAAAAGAATTACAAAATAAATCTACAGAAGAACTGAAAGCGTATGTTAAAAATAAAAGTAATGAACGTAGTGAAATTCAGAAAGAAATTCAGGAATTAAACAAGAAGCGTACTGCTTTTATTTCTGGAAAAAGAAAAGCAACATCAAGTGAAGAAACATTGGATAGCGCTATGATTAAAGCAATCAAAAAACAGGCTGAAAAGAAAAAGTTTTCTTGGAAATAAGTAGATTCTTTATTTACACTAAGAGTTACATCATAAAAAAAAGGAGCAATAAATTGCTCCTTTTTTTATATAGTTTTATTTTATTTCTAATTAAATGCTGCGTTTATATTAGGACATCCTGCTGCTCTTGGCTGTCTACATCCAAAGTTCATTCCTAATGATATTTGATGATATCCAGCATCTTGAAACAAATAATCTCCTGATTGTTTTGTATAGGTATAAGAAGCCATATATTTCCCATAATTTAATCCAACAATTGGTGTTAAATATCTCAATTCTTCAATATTATTCCCATCAAATCCTTGGCGAAAAGAGAATCCAACCCAAGCCTGTGCTTGATCAAATCTTTTATAAGCCTTCAAATTAATATCAACAAATTTTTCTCCAGTACGTTCAATAAGTTGTCCCATAACTGAAGGTTCAAATTGAATAGATTTTTCATTTCCAAAATAATAACCTGCAGTCACTAAATAACGCCTAAGGTTAAGAGATTCATATCTGTCGCTATAAAGGTTACGAGCACTCATTAGCAAGTTTTTAGCAGTAAAATAAGAGAAAAATCCTCCATTATGATATGCCATTCCAAAATCGGCATTTACATAATTTCTACTTTGTATAATTTGAGTTATTACAGGATCTGGAATTAAAAAAGGTGTCTCATCTACACTATTCTGAACAATCATTGCCGACAATCCAAAAGACAATTGATTGGCGTCATCAATATGACCTAAGTTAATATGATAAGCATATGTACCAACTATTCCTTGTTGAGAATGATATCCATTTTCATCATTAAAAGCAATTGCTCCAAAAGCTGCATTTTCACCTAAACGATTGTGAACGCTTAAGGTTTGTAAATTGTTGCCTTCCCATTGTGTACGAGCTGTTAATCTAATCTTACCACAATTACCAATTCCTGCTGCTGCCGGATGAATTAAGTAAACATTATCAGATAAATAATCTGAATATATTGGTAAAGTTTCTTGAGCATTCATTAAAAATCCTCCTAACACAAAAGTTGCTATACAAATTATATTTTTTATTCTCATTCTATTTATTATAGTTGCCAAATATATGATTTTGGTTATTATTAAACATTTTTTTAACGTTTTTATTATATAACTATTATCCTTTATAGTCTCTTTTTATAATATACGTTGCTTTACTTTCTACTTTTATCTTCTTATCAAACTAAAATGTCCTTTCCTTACAACAGGATTACCATCACTATCTTCCATGCTTACACTAAACCAATAATCTGTAGACGGTAAGGATTCTCCATAATAATAACCATCCCAACCTAAAGAAGTAGGATCAATTTGAGCAATGATTTTTCCAAACCTATCGAAAACATTAATAATTGCATTTGGTTGTGATTGGATATTAAATATCTGCCAAAAATCATTTTCTCCATCGTTATTTGGAGTGAAAAATGTTGGTGCACCCATAACAATCACATTAGATTGAAATGCAGCAGGCAAACATCCATTAGCATCTCTAACAGTAACTGTATAATCTCCTGGAGGAACATTTTGTATTATATTTTCTGATTGGAAATTAATACCATCTATAGAGTATTCATAATCTCCTATCCCAAAAGAAGTACCACTCACACCACCTTCAACATTTACAGTTATTGTATTGTTATCAGAAAAATCTACAATATCTATACTTGTGATAATAGGTGCCTCAGATAAAGTTACAGTGACTGTTGCTGTATCATCTGTACAAGCACCTGAACCAGTAACTGTATAGGTATAAGTTCCAGCTGCATCTACTGCTGGATTAAAAGTACCTAAATCACTTGTGCCGCTAGCTAATGCTGGAGACCATATTCCTCCTGCATCTGGTGTACCATTCAAACTATCAAATAAATTTGCTGAAGCATCTGCCATACAGAAAAAACGATCTCCATCATTTCCTGCAATTGGTGAATGAATTACTGTTACTTGAACTGTTTCTGTATCTGCAACTGTACATGGTGCTGTTGGATTTACTGTGTATGTGAAATTATAGGTTCCAGCTGCAACTCCTGTAGCATCAAAACTATTTCCTGTTAATCCTCCTGAACCACTATCATCTAACCATGTTCCTCCTGCATCTTGTCCTGTTAATCCTATAGTCAAATCTAAAGCAGTTTCTGTGTCACAAATGTCTGCGATTGCAACTGCAGTTCCTGCATTTCCTGCTGCGGTAATATCAACTGTAATCGTAGTGCTTGCATCAACACATGGTGCTGTTGCTGTAACTGTATATGTGAAATTATATGATCCTGTTGTTAATCCTGTAGCATCTAATGTATTTCCAGTTAAGCCTCCTGTTGAACTATCATCTGACCATGTTCCTCCTACATCTTGTCCTGTTAATCCTGTAGTCAAATCTATAGAAGTCTCGGTATTACATCCTTGAATGTTTGCTGTTGCTGTTCCTGATACTGGTGAAGCAACAACTGTTACTTGAACAGTCTCTGAATCAGGAATTGTACAAGGACTTGTTAATGGAACCGTATATGTGAAATTATAGGTTCCAGCTGCAACTCCTGTAGCATCAAAACT
>CALIIP010000129.1 GCA_938018045.1 uncultured Flavobacteriaceae bacterium | reverse complement strand
GTACATTTCCCTTTTGCTTTAATTAATAATTTAGCTCCGTTAATTGTGTTTCCAAGTGGAGTAAAAGGAGTTAATAATTGCAACCTTTCAGATGTTGGCGAAACAATAACTTCTACCGAACTTCCATCCTCAACTGGTGCTTCAAATCCATTGTCTTCTACATCAAATCCTAATGGAGGAAGTTCGTAACCAGTTGGTTCGTCAAACTTCACCTGTTCTCCTTTGTCATTTGTCAACGTATCCGTCATTGGATTAAAATCCAATCTACCTGCAATTGCTACAGCTGCCACAATTTCTGGTGAAGCTACAAATGCGTGAGTATTAGGATTTCCATCAGCTCTTTTTGCAAAGTTTCTGTTTAAAGAATGAATAATAGAGTTTTTTGGAGCATTTGCAGGATCACTATATCTTGCCCATTGACCAATACAAGGCCCACAAGCGTTAGTAAATATAGTTGCGTTTACATCTTCAAATGTTTTGATAATTCCGTCTCTTTCAGCTGTAAACCTTACAGTTTCCGATCCTGGGTTGATTCCAAACTCAGCTTTTGTTACCAATCCTTTTTCTACTGCTTGTGCGGCAATAGAAGCAGCTCTTGATAAATCTTCGTAAGAAGAATTGGTACAAGAACCAATTAATCCCCATTCAACATCCAAAGGCCAATCGTTTTTGGTTGCTTTTTCTGTCATGTCTGTTCCAGCTTCGGTAGCGATATCTGGAGAGAAAGGACCATTTATAAGAGGTAATAAAGTAGATAAATTAATTTCTATTACTTGATCAAAATATTCTTCTGGATTTGCATATACTTCAGGATCTGCAGTTAAATAATCTCTTACTTTATTTGCTTCGTCTGCAACATCTGCCCTTTCAGTAGCACGTAAATAACGCTCCATAGAATCATCATATCCAAAAGTTGAAGTCGTTGCTCCAATTTCTGCTCCCATATTACAAATAGTACCTTTACCTGTACAAGACATTGATATTGCTCCAGGTCCAAAATACTCAACTATTGCATCTGTTCCTCCTTTTGCAGTAAGAATTTCTGCCACTTTTAAAATCACATCTTTAGGTGCAGTCCAACCAGATAATTTTCCGGTTAATTTAACACCAATTAATTTTGGGAATTTTAATTCCCAAGCCATTCCAGCCATAACATCAACTGCATCTGCTCCACCGACTCCAATTGCTACCATACCTAATCCACCAGCATTTACTGTATGTGAATCAGTTCCAATCATCATTCCTCCTGGATATGCATAATTTTCTAAAACTACTTGATGTATAATTCCTGCTCCTGGTTTCCAAAATCCAATACCATACTTATTAGATACAGATTCTAAGAAGTTAAACACTTCACTACTTACATCGTTTGCGCTTTTTAAATCAATTGCTGCACCATCTTTTGCCTGAATTAAATGATCACAATGAACAGTCGTAGGAACTGCTACTTTATTTTTTCCGGCTTGCATAAATTGCAATAAAGCCATTTGTGCTGTTGCATCTTGACATGCAATACGATCTGGTGCAAAATCAACATAATCTTTACCTCTTACAAATGATTTGTTAGCGTTTTTATCCCAAAGGTGATTGTATAATATTTTTTCTGATAAAGTCAATGGTTTTCCAACAACTTCACGAGCCTTATCTACATTTTGCTTCATGCGACTATATACTCCTTTTATCATTTCTATATCAAATGCCATAATTTAATGTTTTTGTGTTTTGCAAAAATACAAAAAACAGGGGTATTTATCAATAAAAATAAGTGTGAGATTTAGATAAAAATGAAGTGTATTTTTTATCAAATTAATAAAAAAGCAGATCTATAAGCCGGATTCTGTATCCGTCAAAGACGGACTCTTATCATTTATCTAGACTATTAATTACTCAATAGTTCTAACTGCCTACCCTTTGAAATCGAGCGAGTACTCTCAAACTCCAATTTACATGGCATTGCACCGCATAGAGTTTACCTGGTTTCACTACAGCATTACCTGTACATACTTTCTGCTGCACTTGTCCTATTTCGATAAATCGAAATGACGGATGTTATCCGCTATGCTTCTCTTTGGTGTCCGGACTTTCCTTCCATCAATGACGGACGATAAGACGATCTGCTTTTGCAAAAATATGAAATAAAAAACCCACTCAATGAATTGAGTGGGAAAATTGCTATGAAAAAGTGTTATTAATTTTACAACTAATAACAGAACAAATATAAATTCTTTTCTAAAGTAAAAGAGTAACATTTGTTAATAATTACTTATTCTTTTTACGAAAACATATCTTTTACTTTTTCAAAAAATGATTTGTCTGTTTTTGAAGGTGATGGAGCGAAGTTTTCATCTGAAATATTTTTTTCAAAAAATTGTTTTTGTTCTTTTGAAATATTCTGAGGAGTCCAAACATTCACATGTACTAATAAATCACCTGTCCCATAACGTTCAATACTTGGTAATCCTTTACCTCTTAACCTCAATATCTTTCCTGATTGTGTTCCTGCATCAATCTTAATTTTCACTTTTCCAGTTACAGTTTCTATCTCTTTACTTACACCAAGTACAACTTCTGATAAATTCACATATAAATCATAATGTAAATTCATCCCTTCTCTTGATAAAGTTTCGTGCTCAACTTCTTCAATAAGCACTAATAAATCACCTGAAATTGAATTATTTCCTGGTGCTTCATTACCTTTTCCTGAAACTTTTAATTGAACTCCGTCAGAAACTCCTGCTGGAATTTTTATAGAAACCATTTCCTCTTTCTGAACCAGACCATTGCTATCAGATCCTTTTGGTCGATTTTCAATAGATTGACCTGCACCTTGACATGTAGGACATGTTGCTGCTGTTTGCATTCTACCTAAAATCGTATTGGTTACTCGCATTACTTGCCCTTGACCATTACAGGTGTCACACGTTTTAAAAGTTACATCATCTGCTTTTATTTTACGACGGATTTTCACTTTCTTTTCAACTCCATTAGCAATATCTTCAAGTGTTATTTTTACTCGAATACGCATATTACTTCCTTTAACACGTGCTCTTTGAGACCCTCTGCTATTACCACCAAAGCCTCCTCCACCAAAGATATCACCAAACTGACTGAATATGTCTTCCATGTTCATTCCGCCGCCACCGAAACCTCCAAAGCCTCCTGCTCCTGCACCGCCGTTTTCGAAAGCCGCATGACCATATTGATCATAACGTGCCTTTTTGTTATCATCACTTAAAATTTCGTATGCTTCTGCTGCTTTTTTAAACTTTTCTTCAGAACTCTTATCTCCAGGATTTTTATCTGGATGAAATTTTACGGCTTGCTTGCGATATCCTTTCTTAATTTCAGCAGCAGTTGCTCCTTTATTTACGCCTAATATTTCGTAATAATCTTGTTTTGCCATTTTTTCAATTAGTTTTATTGACCGATAACTACTTTAGGGAAACGAATAATTTTATCTCCAAGTTTGTATCCTTTTTCAATAACATCAACAATCTTTCCTTTCATCTTTTTTGAAGGTGCTGGAATTTGAGTAATTGCTTCATGAATTTCTGCGTCAAAAGTATCTCCTGCTTTTACTTCAGAAACTGTAAGTCCTTTTTGTTCAAGTGTGTTTTGTAACTTTTTATAAATCAACAAAACTCCTTTACGTAATTCTTCTGCTTCTTTGTCATCTTCTATATGTGTCAAAGCGCGTTCAAAATCATCAAGAATTGGTAATAAAACTGTCATCAATTCTTGATTGGCAGTTCTAAACAATTCGATACGTTCTTTTGAAGTACGTTTTTTATAATTTTCAAATTCTGCAAACAAACGTAAAAACTTGTCCTTTTCTTTTGCTATTTGCTCTTCAGCACTAACTTCTTGAACAGTTTCTTCTTGTTTAATTTCTGCTTGAATTTCTTGATCTTCTATATTTTCTTTTGTGTCGCTCATAATTTTATTTATAATACTAAAGTGTTTGCAAAATTACTGCCAATTCTATAAAAATGACATGTTGTCAGATAAAAAAAATCAAAAAAAGAAATTCCAAATACCAAAAAATAAATTTTGGATTTGGAATTATAGATTTTATAAGTATTTAGAAATAACAATAATTAGTCAATTCGTTCTATTTTTGCACCAATTGCTCGCAAGCGTTTATCAATATCTTGGTAACCTCTATCTATTTGTTCTATATTATGTATTGTACTTGTACCATCTGCAGATAAAGCGGCAATAAGCAATGAAATTCCTGCTCTAATATCAGGAGAAACCATTGTAGTTGCTTTTAAATTAGATTGATGATTCATACCAATAACGGTTGCTCTATGAGGATCACATAAGATAACTTGCGCTCCCATATCAATAAGTTTATCAACAAAAAACAAACGACTTTCAAACATTTTTTGGTGTATCAACACACTTCCTTTTGCTTGTGTTGCTACAACCAATACAATACTCAATAAATCTGGTGTGAATCCAGGCCAAGGGGCATCAGAAACAGTCAAAATTGAACCGTCAATATAATTTTGTATTTCGTAAGAATCTTGTGCAGGGATGTATATGTCATCACCTCTTTTTTCTAATTTTATTCCAAGTTTTCTAAATACCCTCGGAATTACTCCTAGGTTTTCCCAACTTACATCTTTTATAGTCAATTCAGATTTGGTCATTACTGCCATTCCAATCCAACTTCCAATTTCAATCATATCAGGAAGTATACGCAATTCACATCCACCTAAAGAAGTTACACCATCTATAGTTAAAAGGTTTGAACCTACTCCACTAATTTTGGCTCCCATAGAATTAAGCATTTTGCATAATTCTTGTAAATATGGTTCACATGCTGCATTGTAAATAGTTGTTCTTCCTTTGGCTAAAACTGCTGACATCACAATATTTGCAGTTCCTGTTACAGAGGCTTCATCGAGCAACATATCAGTTCCTTGCAAACCGTTTGGTGCTTCTACGCCATAAAAAGATTCTTCTTTTTTATAACGAAATTTTGCTCCCAAACTCATAAAACCTTCAAAGTGTGTATCTAATCTGCGACGACCAATTTTATCTCCTCCAGGACGCGGAATATATCCTTTTCCAAATCTTGCCAATAACGGACCAACAATCATAATTGACCCTCTTATTGAACTTCCATCTCTTTTAAATTCAGGTGATTCAAGATATTTTAAATTGATTTCATCTGCTTGAAAAGTATATGTTTCTTTTGCGATTTTTTCTATTTTAACACCTAATTCTCCAAGGATGAAAATAAGTTTATTTACATCAATTATATCTGGAAGATTACTTATAGTAACTTTTTCTGGAGTTAACAATGTTGCACAAATTATTTGTAAAGCTTCATTTTTTGCACCTTGTGGAGTAATACTTCCATTAAGTCTATGTCCTCCTTCTATTTTAAATGTACCCATAAATTATCTTGTCTTTCTACGGTAATTATTGCTTTTGTAGTTTTTCTGAGTCGTTTTCTGCTGCTTTTGATTCTTATTCGTTCTTTTTCGGAGTAACTTATGACTTTCAGCTAGATTTTCTCCTGAAGCCCTTAAATCAATTTTGCCATCAGACAATTCGTTCAAATGATTAAAAATTACGTCGTCATCTACAGTATCTTTATTCCAATTTAGATAACATTTTTTCATGTGATTTGCAATCACAAATTTCAATCCTTCTTTTGCGTCACCATCTTCCCAACTATTTGCAACATCAATCATCGTTTGAATATTGTTACCATAAAAACGGAATTTAGATGCGGTTTTTGGATACGCCAACGGTTCTGGCTTTGCTTGTAATTCTTCTCTTGAAGGCTGTGGATATGGAGAATCTGCTTCCAATTTAAAATCAGAAATTATAAAAAGTTGATCCCAAAGTTTATGTTTGAAATCTGGAACATCACGCAAATGAGGTTGTAGGTTTCCCATCACATTTACAATTGCTTTTGCCATTTTGTTTCGCTCTTCTGCATCTTCAAGACTCACACAGTGTTTTACCATTTTTTGCAAGTGTCGTCCATATTCTGGAATAATTAAATTGCTTCTGTCTGAGTTATATTCTAATTCGTAATCCATATATATTGTTGAAATTTTACTTTTTATTGAATGAAGTATTAATGATTGCAAATTACGTCAAATCTTGATATTTTACAATTAAAATTTATCAGAAATAAAAGTACTAGAAATCAGCCTATTATTTTAAGTTTTGCAAACTGAAGTAATAGTTTTTTTGTTCCATGCTCTAAAAACAATATTGTTGCTTTTTTATTGGCTGCAACACCTTCTAAAGCCTTTACTTCACCTTTTCCAAAACGTTGATGCTGAACAATATTACCAACAATTATAGCGCTATCAAACAGGTTTGTTGTTGTAGAGATTTTTGCTTTAGAAACTGGCTTCAAATTCTTAGGAGCCATAAACTTTGGCTGAATCTTCTTAGGGCTTTGTTTTGGCTTCGGAAAATTACTTCTTGAAATCGGTTTTTTAAATCGAATTGTACTTGGCGGAACATCACTAAAAATATCTTCAGAAATAAATTTATTTTGTTGTGCAGTTGGTTTTCTACGCAAGTATTCTAGAAATTGCTCGTCAATTTCTTCTAAGAAACGACTAGGCTCACAGTCAATTAATTTTCCCCAACGATAACGAGATTCTGCATAACTCAAATACGCTTCTTTTTCTGCACGTGTTAAGGCAACATAAAATAAACGGCGCTCTTCTTCCAATTCGCTACGCGTATTCATACTCATTGCAGATGGAAATAGTGTTTCTTCCAATCCTACTATATATACATACGGAAATTCCAATCCTTTAGAAAGATGTATTGTCATTAAAGAAACTCTAGGCTCATCATCTTTTTTATCATTATCAAAATCTGTTGCAAGTGCAACATCTTCAAGGAAAAACGCCAATGAAGCATCTTCTTCTTTTTCTTTTTGATTGATAATGAAATCTTTAATTCCGTTCATCAATTCTTGAACATTCTCAACTCTACTTACTGCTTCAGGTGTTCCATCTCCTTCCAAGTCTTTTATAATTCTTGTTTGCTTGATAACCAAATTAGCAACTTCAAACGCATCTTGAGTTTGTGCTTCTATCTGAAAACGTTGCATCATTGTTGCAAAATTATTCAGTTTTGTTTTTGTTCCAGCATTAATTTTAATATCAACCATATGCAAACTCTGAACAATCTCGAAAATAGATTTTTCGTAATGATTTGCAGCAACAACCAATTTATCAATCGTAGTTGCTCCAATACCTCGCGCTGGATAGTTTATAACACGTTTTAACGCTTCTTCATCGTTTGGGTTGATTAACAAACGTAAATAACCCAAAATATCTTTAATTTCTTTTCGCTGATAAAACGAAACTCCGCCAAACATTCTGTACTTAATATCTTTTTTACGCAACGCATCTTCAATCGCTCTAGATTGGGCATTCGTACGATACAAAACAGCAAAATTGTCATTGGTTAATTGTTTGTTCATTGCATTCTCAAAAATAGAATCTGCAACAAAACGACCTTCTTCTCCGTCAGAAAAAGTTCGCATTACTTTTATTTTTGAACCTTCATCATTTGCCGTCCAAATCTCTTTTTTGAGTTTTGTTTTGTTCTTATCGATAATGCTATTTGCCGCTTTTACGATATTACTAGACGAACGGTAATTTTGTTCTAATTTGAATATTTTTACGGCATCATAATCTTTCTGAAAATTCAAGATATTTTGGATATTTGCTCCACGAAACGCATAAATACTCTGAGAATCATCACCAACAACACAAATATTTTGAAAACGATCTGCCAAGGCACGCACAATCAAATATTGTGAATGATTCGTGTCTTGATACTCATCAACCAAAATATATCTAAAACGATCTTGATATCTTGCCAACACTTCAGGAAAACGAGTAAGTAACTCATTGGTTCTCAATAATAAATCATCAAAATCCATTGCTCCTGCTTTAAAACAACGATCTACATAGTGCTTGTAAATATCTCCCATTTTTGGGCGACTTGCCATTTTATCTGCCTCAACTAATTCTGGATTTTGATAGTATGCCTTTACGGTGATTAAACTGTTTTTAAACTGAGAAATACGGCCAAGAACACGTTTTGGCTTGTACTTTTCTTTATCTAATTGCATCTCCTTAATTATCGAAGAAAGCAATCGAACAGAATCTTGTGTATCGTAAATTGTGAAATTTGAAGGAAAACCTAAATGATGACCTTCGGAACGTAAAATTCTTGCAAAAACGGAATGGAAAGTTCCCATCCATAAGTTTTTTGCTTCACTACTACCAACAACAGTTCCAATACGTTTCTTCATCTCTTTAGCCGCCTTATTGGTAAAAGTCAATGAAAGAATATTAAACGCATCAACACCTTGATTCATTAAATGCGCAATTCTATAAGTAAGAACACGTGTTTTTCCTGAACCTGCTCCTGCAATGATGATCATTGGACCATCTTTATGCAAAACGGCTTCTTTTTGTGCTTCGTTAAGTTCGTTTAAGTAATTTGACAATTTATATTTTATTAGAATTCAAAAATACAATGTCAATGACTCTGAAACAACAAAAGTTATTGACAAAATGCTCTTTTTATTAAGGAAAAATTTGTCCAAGAAATAAAACACTTACTTTTATCGAAAATATCAAATTGCTTATGTTTAAAAACTTTTTCCTCACTACTTTTATTCTTATTTCTACCTATACATCTTCACAAACTATTTCTGTATTTCAAGATAAAAACCAACTCCACACTATCAATACAATAGATTCTGTAGACTTTGAAATCATCACTGAACCTATAAATAACGGACTTAATAATGGAGTGTATTGGTTTAAAATAGAAGATGTTGAAAAAGGTTTTTTAGAAATAAACAATAGCACAATTTCCGAGGCTTATTTATTTGATAATATGAATCAAATTATGCCGACAGAGAACAAAGCATTTGTTACTTTTAAAGTAAAAGAAAGTACTGTCTTATATCTAAAAGTAAATGTGCATAAAGAGGCGAGAATCCCTATAGTACTGATGTCTGACTCTCAATATCTAGAAAAATTAAACTTTTATGGTGTTTTCACAGGTCTTTTTTATGGTTTTGCATTTATGGTTCTGATCGTCAACTTATTTTTCTTTTTTAACTTTAAAGAAAAGGCTTTTTTATATTACTTTTTATTCCTTAGTTGCTTTTTTATAGCATTCAGTTATAGAGATGGATTTATATATTTATTAGGGATAAGTAGAGGTTTTATAGAGGTTTCAGAAGGTTTTTTACATACTTTTGTTGGGTTTACAGGACTATTATTTGCTTCTAATTACTTGAAACTCAAAAGTAATTTCCCAAAGTTTGTTTGGATATCAATAGGCGTTATGAGTACAGCATTGATATTTGACATTATACATTTAATAACAAATAATTATTTATTTTTTGTGCTTTCTGATCTTGGCTCTTATTTTATATTTATAGGTTCTTGGGTTAGTTCTTTGTTTTTGATTAAAAAGCATAAATACGCGCTAATCTTTTTTATTGCCTATACACTTATTCTATTGTTTACTTTTGGTTACTTCATAACTCCATCGTTCGGGATCTCTTCATTCTATATATCTTCTAATACTTTGAAAATGGGTAGTTATATTGAAATGCTTGTCATTACAGGAGCAGTTGCTTATCGCATGAATATCATTCAGAAGGAAAATATATTTATGCATGATGAACTTTACAATTATACGCAAGAAATAAATTCCTTATCAATCGAAATTGAAAAGAATAAACGAGGAGAAAATAACCTTTTACAAGAATATAACTTATCAAATCGTGAAAATGAAATCTTGGAAGGAATTAGATCAGGACAAACTAATAAGGAAATTGGAGAGCGTTTATTTATCTCAGTAAACACAGTAAAATTTCATGTGAAAAATATCTATGAAAAATTGGGTATTAATAATCGAAAAGCAGCAATAAAAATGTATGAATAATAATTGTTATTTATATTTTTATTGAAAATCAAACAGTTATATTTTAAAACTACCCCTTTAACTACCCTTTTATATTTGAATTTAATAACACTTCATTTTATATTTGTAAGGTGCTAATGGATATCTCTATAAAATATTGTTAGAGATTTAAATTGGGAAAATTAATATGAAAAAGCGGGGGCTATTTCATAAAAAGAGGTGAAGCTATAATTAAGCATATAAACTTAATCATTGTTTTAGCCTCTTTTTTTTTGATGCATATATCAATTTTATACTTTTAATAGTATTTCATTTTTTTTTCAAAAAACACAATCTTGTGTAGCGTGATAAAAGAAAAGATATTGACAAAATAGTATAATGGAAATTTTACTTTTATATGATAAAAAACTTACATTTACATTTATAAAATTTAATGCTACATGTTCCATAAAGTTACAGAGTCTCAGACCTTATTGATTAATAATCAATCAAAAAAAATGGAAGGCCAAAATCAAAAAGTTATAAAATTTGGTTTTGGGCAATCTCCTTTTTTACCACCAAATTCTTTAATTAGCGAGTTACAAAACACGGCAAATAGAAAAGAATACTCATCGGTTCAAGGTGATTTGGAGTTGCGTGAAAACATTTCTAAATTCCATTATAAATACAACAAGCTTGAAGTTGATGCAGATGATATTATTGTTGCTCCTGGATCTAAAATACTGTTATATAATGTGATGAAATCTTTTATAAATGCAGATGTATTGATTCCTGCTCCTGCATGGGTTTCGTATGCTCCACAGGCCGAACTTATTGGTCATAATATCATTACGCTAAAAACATCATTTGAGAAAAGGTGGAGAATTGATGCTGAAATTATAGATAATGCAATAAAAAACAAAAAAGCAAAAGCAACAATTTTAATTTTGAATTATCCTGGAAATCCAGATGGATTAACTTACACTGCAAGCGAATTAAAGGAAATTGCAGAAGTTGCAAGAAAACACAGTATATATATTATTTCAGACGAAATTTACGGTTTACTGAGCCATAATAGAGTTCATGAATCAATTG
Source organism: uncultured Flavobacteriaceae bacterium (assembly GCA_938018045.1). Classification (GTDB taxonomy): domain Bacteria; phylum Bacteroidota; class Bacteroidia; order Flavobacteriales; family Flavobacteriaceae; genus Urechidicola. The sequence continues at coordinate 4,487 of CALIIP010000129.1, read as the reverse complement.
CAAACTATTATCCAGAAAAAACAATTACAACTACTGGATTGTCTAAATGGTGTGGTGCTGGAGGATGGCGACTAGGAATTGCTATGCTCTCAAAAGGAATAAGTGAAGATTTTAAAAAAACATTTATTGGAATAGGTTCTGAAACATATTCTTGTGCGCCAATTCCTGTACAAATGGCTGCTAAAGTTGCTTATCTAAATTATGAAGAATCAATAGCATATGTAAATTGGGAAATTGATATTTTAAAAATCATTGGAAATCATTGTTATAACGAGTTGGTAGGTACTAATGTAAGATTACATCAACCAGAAGGTGGATTTTATTTATTTCCTGATTTTTCTAATTACACAGAAAAATTCCATGCAAATAATATATTCACATCAACTAAAATGTGTGAGCAATTACTAAAAGATACAGGAGTTGTATTACTTCCCGCAACTGCATTTGGATTTGAAGAAAGTCAATTTCTTGCAAGACTGGCATATGTAGATTTTGATAACCCTTCAAGAGAAGTTGATTTTGAATTAAATACACATGCTCCAAAAGTTGTTGAAGGAATTCAACTAATAAAAAATTGGTTAAAAGGATTATAAATTTATTTTTGTAAAATAATTATTATAAAATGATAGAAAAAACAATAGAAATACTTTCATATACGATTCCATCAATCATAACTGGAGCAGTGGCTTATTACTTCTTTTCATCACAGTTTAAAGAAGAAGTTAATCGCAAAAATTTTAAATTACTGCGAGAAGATAAAAAACAATTACTAGAAGCGAGATTGCAAGCCTACGAGCGCATGACCTTGTTTATGGAGCGTATAAACCCTGCAAAATTATTAGTGCGCGTTACTCCTACTGATGACAATAAAGAACTCTATATGCATAAATTGGTGCAAAGTGTAGAACAAGAATTTGAGCATAATTTGGCACAGCAAATTTATATTTCAGAAGAATGTTGGAGCGTATTAATCACAGCAAAAAATGCAACAACTCATATCATCAAAAAAACAGCAGAAATATCTTCTCTAAATTCTGCACAGGATTTAAGAGAGGCAATTTTACAACGTATGATTGATGGGAATCCTCCTTCTACAACTGGATTGACGTTTATAAAAGAAGAAGTTAAAAAAATGTTTTAAATAAAAATCCCGCTTTTAGCGGGATTTTATGTTTTATAAAATGAAATCTAAAAGTTTAACTTCAATCCTACTCTAAAGTTTCTTCCTTTGGTTGAGAAACCTAAGGTATCCTCATAATCTTCATTGAACATATTATTCAAAGAAGCAAAAAGCACTGTATGACTTCCTAAATGCTGATTCACACTCAAATCAACTAAACTATAAGAATCAATCACAACGTCTTCTCCTGCTGTTCCAAAAGAACCATATTGATCAAAATACGTTCTTTCGCCAACATTTTTAAAATTCAACGAAACAAAAGTTCGTTCCAATGGCTTTACTGTTACATTGGCATTTATCTTGTGCTTTGGTATATAATCGAAATCAGCACTCTTATTTGTGTATGTGTGAGCCAATGTAACGGTTACTTTATCTATAGGTTTTATACTTACAACAGTTTCAACACCTTTGGCATTGACTGTGTTTTCAGCATTTCTATACGTAATAAAATCTGGTAGCACAATCGCATTATCTTCTTCTCTATAAAAGAATACTGCACTTGCGTCTAACCATTTTTTATATGAAGTGTCAAAACCAAATTCAACTGTTGAGTTTTCTTCAGGATCTAAATCTGTATTTCCATAAACTGAGAATAATTGGTATGTACTTGGAGCTATAAATGCTGTAGAATAAGATGCCAACGCTTTTAATTTAAAGTCATCACTTGATTTTAAGTTATATGATGGGTTTACATGATATACTAAGTGATTTCCGTATTCAGAATGATTGTTTAAGCGCAAACCTGCATTTAAATTAAACTTGTTGCGAGTATATACAACACTTGCAAAAGGATCAATAGTAGTATAGTTTGCTATATCACTATCAATATTACCAAAAGGAGTAGTTGTTTGATTGTCAAAATCTTGGTAGTTAACTCCAGCAATTACATGTACATTTTCTGAGAAAGTGTATTTGTTTATCAATTCAGCAAACAAACTTTTCCCTTCATATAAATAATTGTCAACAGTATTTGAAAAACCATTAAAACTTTCAAAACCTCTTTCAACATCACTTGCAGAAATTGTTGCTTTTAATTGTCCTTTTTGATAGTTAAAGTTTGATTTTAATCCAAATCTCAATTGCTTTTCAAATCCATTATTAATATCTGAGTCAAAATATGCGCCTCCATCATAGTCATATTGATATTCATTAAAATCCCCGAATAATTCAAAATTCAACTTTTCTGTTGCTTGATACGCTAATTTCAACATAGAGTTATTACTATTAAACTCATCTTTTTCAAATGGAGTTGCTGCATCTTTATCATTGGCAGAAGACATACCATCTACAGACGACATACTAAAGTTTGCTAAATAAGAAAATTTGTCTAAAGTTCCACGTAAGCCTATACTTTGATTAAGTTCGTCAAGATTTGTTTTGCGATTTCTCTGCGTGTTGTTTGTCCCAAGACTTGCCATGTAATTGAAAGAAATAGGTGTTTTTGATGCTTTTTTTAATTTGATGTTAATCACACCATTCGCAGCACCAGAACCATACAGTGTACTAGATGAACCTTTTAAAATCTCAATAGATTCTACTTGATTCAAATCCAATAAGTTTAGATTATAACTAGAAGAAATTCCTGTAGGATCGGTTACTAAAACGCCATCAATCATAATTGCTACTTGACGATTTCTACCTCCTCTAAAGTACAATCCAATATTTGATCCTTGAGCATTATTGTTCCCGTTTACTTCAACTCCAGCAATATTATCGAGTAAATCTACAACAGTTTTACCAGTGTTTTGCTTAATCTCTTTAGATGTAATTTTATAAATTACCTTTCCAGAGTTTTCTTTTTTCAACTCAAATTTTGTGTCAGAAAGTACAACTTCATCAAGTTGTTCAACTTTTTCTTTTTGATTTTCTGATTTTTCTTGTGCAAACGCAATGTTTGCTGTCATTAGTAGCGCAAATGCACTAACTTTAATAATTGATTTGTTCATTTTAACGATTTAAAATTCCTGCTTCCGCTAGAAATACAATTAAAGGAAATATCAAAATAAAGCAATCAAAAAATGTATTGCTTACTTTGGCTATCGCCCTGTGATTTAAATCAGGTAAAAATTTGGGAATAGAAACGTTCTATACCAAACCTTTCTTCCCGAAAGTTTGTTATTCAATGATTATGGCAGGTCTCCTGACTTACGTTTTACTATCTACCTTCCCATTCGTGCTGAACAGTGGTTAAAGATGTGATAGTAAACATTCGCATAAAGCGAACTAAGTTTACAGTTGCGGGTACAGTTTCGGTACTTCACCGAATTCCCTTTTAATTTCTATTCTATTGTTATAGAATTGAAAACCAAATTCGCGACAAATGTAGATATCTTTTCATCATCAATCTAATAAATAATCAAGAATTTTAATACCTTCGAAACTTCTATCAATCAATCATGAAAACAACAAAACACCTACTCATTTTTATTCCTTTTTTATTACTGATGTCTTGTAAAAAGGAAGTGAAAAGAGCAATATCTATTTCTGAATCTAATACTTCAATAAAATACGCTCAAGGATTTGAAATTAAGGATTTTAACGATTATAAAAAATTAGTTATTAATTCTCCTTATAAAGATTCTAATCAACCTTTAGAATACATCCTTATAACTGAAAAAACAGATACTTCACAGTTCACATCCGAAGATAAAACTATTCAAATTCCGATTAAAAATATTGTAGTTACGAGTACAACTCACATTCCAATGTTAGAATTACTAGAGGTTGAGCATACATTAATAGGTTTTCCGAATACAAAGTATGTTTCATCTGAAAAGACGCGTGCACTTATTGAAGCTGAGAAAATCAAAGAATTAGGAATGGACGCGAATTTAAACACAGAAGTTTTAATTGACTTAAATCCAGCTGTTGTTATTGGTTTTTCTGTAAACGGAAGTAATAAATCCCTCACAACTGTTGCAAATACTGGAATTTCAGTAATTTATAATGGTGATTGGCTTGAAGAAACACCTTTAGGTAGAGCAGAATGGATACGTTTTTTTGGAATCCTATATAACAAAGAACAAAAAGCAGATTCTATCTTTAATCATATTGAAAATCAATACAATACTGCTAAAGAAATTGCTCAAATAGCAGACAACAAACCCTCTATTCTTTCAGGTGCCATGTTTAAAGATGTATGGAACCTTCCTGGAGGAGAAAGTTTTGTTGCGCAATTCCTAAACGATGCAAATACAAACTACTTATGGAAAGATAGTCAAGGCAAAGGAAGTTTACAATTGAATTTTGAAAACGTGCTCGATAAGGCTCAAAACGCTGATTTATGGCTTGCTCCAGGTTATTTCTC
>CALIIP010000128.1 GCA_938018045.1 uncultured Flavobacteriaceae bacterium | reverse complement strand
AATTCTGCTGCTTTAAGATCGTTTACCTTTTCGCTTTCAACAATAACACGTAACTCACGTCCTGCTTGAATAGCATATGCTTTCTGAACTCCTGAAAATCCGAAAGCTACTTCTTCTAAATCTTTTAATCTTTGTATATATGAATCTAAAACTTGACGTCTTGCTCCTGGTCTTGCTCCTGAAATTGCATCACACACTTGCACAATAGGTGCAATCATAGATTTCATTTCTATTTCGTCATGGTGCGCTCCAATAGCATTACAAACATCTGGTTTTTCACCATATTTTTGCGCCCACTCCATACCCAATAATGCGTGTGGAAGTTCACTATCTGTATCTGGTACTTTACCAATATCATGTAATAAACCTGCTCTTTTTGCTACTTTAGCGTTCAAACCAAGTTCAGAAGCCATCAATCCACAAAGATTGGCAACCTCACGAGAGTGCTGTAATAAGTTTTGACCATAAGAAGAACGGAATTTCATTCTACCAACGGTTTTTACCAATTCTGGATGCAATCCATGAATTCCTAAATCAATAACGGTACGCTTACCAACTTCTACTATTTCTTGTTGAATTTTCTTTTCTGTTTTTTTAACAACCTCTTCAATTCTTGCAGGATGTATTCTACCATCTGTAACTAAGTTGTGTAAAGATAATCGTGCAATTTCTCTACGCACAGGATCAAAACAAGAAAGGATAATTGCTTCTGGAGTATCATCTACAATAATCTCAACACCTGTTGCTGCTTCTATTGCGCGAATGTTTCTTCCTTCACGACCGATAATACGACCCTTAACATCGTCTGACTCTAAATTAAATACCGAAACACAGTTTTCAACCGTTTGCTCTACTCCTACACGTTGTATAGTGCTTAAGATAACTTTTCGAGCGTCTTGATCTGCAGTTAGCTTGGCTTCTTCCATCGTTTCTTGAATGAAAGCCATTGCATCTGTTTTCGCTTCTTCTTTTAATGATTTTACCAATTCTTCTTTGGCATCTTCAGCAGATAAACCAGAAATCACTTCTAGATTTTCTACTTGTTTTTTATGTACTTTCTCAAGTTCGTTTTCTTTCTTTTCAATGAATTCAAGTTTGTAATCAAAGTCTGCCATTTTCTTTTCTAACTGACTATTTAATTTTTGATTCTTACTCAACTCCTGTCCTACTTGAGACTCTTTATCTCTCCACCTTTTCTCGGCGTCGTTCATTTTCTTTTCTCGAGATAATATTACTTTTTCATGCTCAGACTTTAATTCGATAAACTTTTCTTTTGCTTGTAATATTTTATCTTTTTTAAACGCTTCTGCATCAACTTTTGCAGATTTTAAAAGCATTGCTGCATTTTTATTTGCAAGTTTTATTGTACCAGACGCTTTATTCTTTTCAAGTGATTTGGCTATAAGATATCCTACTACCAAACATACTAAGCCAATTATAATTGGCATCATCATTTCTTCCATTGGTTGATTTTAAATATAAAAAAACCTACATTAGTGAAGTTTCTGCGAACTCCAATTTAAACATAAATAGGACTAACCAACTGATCAAGGATCCGTTCAAGACGGCTTGCTTTAACAATTGAGACTCATCCTTCAGAATTAATTCCTGTTGAGTTCGACGAACAATGACTAATGTAGGCAGTATTATTGTTTATTTTAAAGAACTTATTATTTTAGATGCGCATCTAATTTTGCATTGATTGCATCTAATTTTCGTGTTGCTTTTTCTATATCTTCATCATTATTAATATCATGAATTTCTACTTGCGATGCAAATTGTAAAGCGCACATAGCAAGAACATCTTGCTTATCACTTACTGCATAGTTTTGCTCAAATTTATTTATCAAAGCGTTGATTTTACTCGCTGCTTTACGCATTCCTTCTTCTTCGGCTGCGCTATTGATACTCAATGGATATATACGACCTCCAATAGAAATTTTAATTTTGAGTTTTTCATTCATACTGATAAAGAACTTATTCGCTTAATTGTAAAATACATTTGTCAATGTCACGAATCAAAGCATTTATTTTGAGTTTTGTTTCTCTTTTGTTTTCTTTACTGCCTTCAATAGTTTTGGCTATTTTCAACAATTGATATGTTTTTTCTTTTTCCTCCAATTGTTGTTGGTTCTCGGATAGTTGAGTTTCTAAATTAGTCAATTTCTGATGTAAAAACTCGTTTTCTTCTTTCAAAAATGTAAATGTTTCTAAAAGTGTTTCGAGTTTATCATCCAGTAAATTAGTGACTTCAATTATCTTACTCATCTATTCCCAAGAATTCAAAACTATGCTTCAAATTTAACATACTAATTTTAATAAAACAACTCTTTTGATGTTTTTTGGCATAAAATTGGTTAAAAGATATAATAACAAGCAATTAATTTTACGATTGCTACATCAAATTTTTATCACTATTTTAGCAAAAATTATGACAGCATTGAACATTCGTATTTTAAGTATTTTTCTATTCCTTTTTTCCAATATTTATGCACAAGATAAATATCCAACAGATTATTTTCAAAATCCGTTAGATATACCAATGTACTTGTCTGGAACCTTTGGTGAGTTACGTTCTAACCACTTTCATTCAGGTTTAGATATCAAAACTCAGCAGAAAGAAGGCTTCAAAGTTTTTGCTGTTGGCGACGGTTATGTGTCTAGAATAAAAATCAGTCATTGGGGCTATGGCAAAGCGTTGTATGTAACCCATCCAAATGGTTATACAAGTGTCTATGCTCACTTAAAAAAATACAGTGCCAAAATTGAAGCATATATTAAAAAACACCAATATAAAAAAGAGAGTTTTGAAATTCAACTATATCCTACAAGTACAGATTTAAAATTAGAGAAAGGCGAAGTCATAGCATATACTGGTAGTACAGGAGGTTTTGTTGGTCCACATTTACATTTTGAATTGCGAGATGGAAGTTCAAGACCTATAAACCCTATGTATTTCGGAATTACAGTAAAAGATGATCAAAAACCAAGTATAAATACTTTGATGGCTTATCCTTTAGATGATTTCACGCAGATAAACCAATCTAATATTCCATTACAAATTGCTTTTAAACAATCGAATGACGGCAATTTACTGGCAGATAAAATTTTTGCTTCTGGTACCATCGGTTTTGGAATTAATGTTTTTGATCGATTAAATGGCGCTCTTAATAAAAATGGAATATTTAGTTTAGAAATGTTTGTAAATGGAGAGAAACATTATAGCCACAAAGTTGAGAAATTTTCGTTTGCCGAGTCAAAATACCTGAATTTACTAATAGACTACGAGCGTTATGCAACCCTAAAACAAAAAGTACAACGTTGTTTTGTGGAGCCTAAAAATATTTTAAGCATTTATAAAGATGTAAAAAATCGCGGTTACTTATCAATTGAAGAAGGGCAAAATTATAAAGTTGAAATTGTTGCCAAAGATTTTACTGGAAACCAAAAGAAACTTATTATTCCAGTTGTTGGCAAAATAGATTCTATAAAAGTTGAAAAAGAAGACAATTCAACACCATATCCTATTAAATCTGCTGAATTTAATAAATATTCTAAAGAAGGAATTACGGTTGCATTTCCAAAAAATACTTTTTACAATGATTTCTATTTAGATTTTGAAGTTGAAGATGGTGCTGCACTTATTCATCCTGAAAAGACAGAACCTGTGCACTCAAAATTCACCTTGACTTTTGATGTGAGTTCATATACATCTGAAGAAAAAAAGAACCTTTTTATTGCAAAATATAACAGTAAAGGATATCCTTCTTACAGTAATACAGTGAAAAAAGAGACTACTTTTTATACGAGAACTAAAAATTTAGGGAAATACGCTTTACTTACTGATAATGAGAAACCTAAGTTATGGGTACATAACTTTAAAAAAGAACAATGGCTAACTAATTATAAGAAATTAGTTTTAAAAACAACTGATAATTTATCAGGAATAAAATCATATCGTGGAGAAATTGATGGTCAATGGATATTGCTCGAATACAATCCAAAACACAAGACATTGACGTATGATTTTTCTGATAAAGAATTTGTTAATGCAAAACATGAATTAAAAGTTATCGTAAAAGATAATGTTGGAAATACCAAGATACTAGAAACTACGTTTTATAGAAAAAAGTAATTCATCAAAAAAAGAAATTTTGAAACGAGTATGTTAAAAATTTTATCACATAACAGAATGATTAATAAGCGAACAGCATCTGACTTTTTTATTAAATAAATATAAACAGATGAAAACTAAATTTAGTCTAACTATTCTACTCTTACTTATTACAAGTTTAATTTTTGCCCAAAAAGCAACGATTAAAGGTGTTGTACTAGATGCAAACGGAAAAGCGATTGACAATGTTTCAATCACTTATGAAAACACAGGAACTACAAGTGACAAAGACGGGAACTATACTGCTTCTATAACTGCTGAGGAAAAAATTACAATCACATTCAGTCATGTTTCTTTTAATACGATTTCAAAGACTTTTGAAGTGCCAAAAGGAAAAACGTTGCGTTTTTCTCCTAGAATGAAGCAAAGCACAGAAGAAATTACTGAAGTTGTTGTGAAAAATAGAAAAAAAGATGCTGAAGGAATTATTACAGTTAATGTAAATAAAGTGAAAAAAATTCCAGGTGCAAATGCTGGTGTAGAAAATATTCTGATGACATTTGCAGGTGTTAACAATAACAATGAGTTGAGCACACAGTACAATGTAAGAGGAGGAAATTTTGATGAAAACCTTGTTTATGTGAACGGAATTGAAGTTTACAGACCATTTTTAGTCCGTTCTGGACAGCAAGAAGGATTGAGTTTTGTAAACATTGATATGACGCAAAACGTAAACTTTTCTGCTGGTGGATTTCAAGCAAAGTATGGAGATAAACTTTCATCAGTTTTAGATATCACATACAGAACTCCAACAAAATTTGCCGCAAATGTTGGTTTGAGTTTATTAGGAGGAAGTGCAACTGTTGAAGGGAAACTATTTAAAGACAAACTCTCTGCAATCGTAGGAATACGTCATCGAGATAATAGTTTGTTGGTAAATAGTAAAGACGTTGAAACTAATTTTAATCCGCAATTTTCAGACATCCAAACGTTTTTATCATATGATGTAAACGAGAAATTTAAACTTGATTTTTTAGGAAATTTTTCTTTAAACAAGTACAACTACACTCCTATTACAAGGCGTACTAAATTCGGTACTATTGCAAATCCTTTAGAATTAATTGTTTTTTATGACGGACAAGAAAAAGACAGTTATGCTACGCTTTTTGGCGCTTTAAAAGGTACTTACAAGGTAAACGATGATTTAGAAATGAGTTTAACAACCTCTAGTTACAACACGCAAGAACAAGAACATTATGATATTTTGGCTTCTTATAACTTAGGAGAAGTAGATTCTAGTTTAGGTTCAGATACTTTTGGTGAAGTTGAATTTTCTCAAGGAATTGGATCACAATTAAATCATGCACGAAACAATTTAGATGCTTTGATTAGCAATATCAATCTAAATGCAACTTATAAAAAAGGTGAACATCTTTTTAACTTCGGATTGAAATATCAAAACGAAGATTTTAGAGATCGCCTTATAGAATGGGAAGTTATTGATTCTGTTGGCTTTTCTGTAAGACCACCAGATCATACACCAAACAATCAACCTTACGATCCTTTTGAAGGAGATATCGTTCCGTATCAAAATGTAAGAGCAAGAAATAATGTGCAAATAAATCGGATTTCAGGTTTTGCTCAATGGAGTAAAAAAGAGGAATGGAATGAAAACGAGGTTTGGTATAACATTGGTGTGAGAGCACAAAACTGGTCTGTAAAAGGTGATGGAATTACAAATGCTAAAAGTCAAACAGTTATAAGTCCAAGAGGACAGTTTGCCATCAAACCAAATTGGGATAAAGATATGTTATTCCGTTTTTCAACAGGCTTTTATTATCAACCTCCATTCTACAAAGAATTACGTGATCAAAATGGCGTTGTGCAACCAAATGTGAAAGCGCAGAAATCGATACACTTTGTTTTAGGAAATGATTATAGTTTCAAAATGTGGGATAGACCTTTTAAATTGGTCACAGAAGCATACTACAAGCATTTAACAGACGTAAACCCATATACAGTAGACAACGTTCGTGTTCGTTATGCAGCCGATAACAACGCAACTGCATATGCTGCTGGTTTTGATGTAAGATTAAACGGAGAATTTGTTCCTGGAACAGAAAGTTGGATAAGTATTGGATTACTATCAACCAAAGAAAATATTGACGGAAGAGGAAATATTGCACGACCAACAGATCAACGCTTTAAAATGGCAGTGCTGTTTCAAGATTATGTGCCAACGATGCCAAATTTAAAAATGTATTTAAATTTAGTCTTTAATACTGGAGTTCCTGGAGGCTCACCTTCATATGCAGATCCATATGAATTTCAGCGTAGATTAAACTCTTACAAGCGTGCAGATCTTGGTGTATCGTATGTTTTGGTAGATGCAAACAAACAATTTAATAGCGGAATGTTGAAGGATTTCAAGGAATTATCTTTCGGATTAGAACTCTTCAATATGTTTGATATTCAGAATTCGATAACCAATACGTGGGTTCGAGATGCATATTCTAAACGCTCATACGGAATTCCAAATTACATGACACGTAGAGTACTCAATTTTAAATTGGATATGAAATTCTAAGCGTTGGCATACTTATTGAATATTTCATTCGTTAAATAAACAACTTCAGAAATTATGCTCAAAAAAACAACAGTTTTATCTCTTTTTTTACTGATAACTGCATTCTCTACTTTATCAATAGAAAGCCAAGAAAACAACTATATTAAAAGTGGTGAGAATTTAACTTTTATTGCTTCTTACAATGTTTCTGGAGTTATGACAGATGTTGCGCAAGTGAAGATGCAAACATCAACAGTAAAAACAAAAACACGTGAATTATTGCGATTAAAATGTACAGCATCAACGTACGCAAGTTGGGATAGTTATTTTAGAGTCAGAGATTTGTATGAATCATATGTGAACCCAAAAACCTTACTTCCATCTTTGTTTAAAAGAAATATAGAAGAAGGTACTTATAAGAAAAATATCAAATATTTATTCAAGCGCAAATCTAAAATTGCAGTTTCTACGCTGAATAAAAAAGGGTATAAAGATTATAAAGTCAATGTTCCAATTGATTATAACACATTAGATATTGTTTCGGCAATTTACACGATTAGAACATTAGATTATGAGAGTTTTGCAATCGGAAAACGAGTAACAAAAAAACTAATTGTAGATTCTGAAGTACAATCTGCAACAGTTAAGTATCTTGGAAAAGAAAATATTAAAGTCGGTAAATACGGAACAAAAGAATGTTATAAACTGTCTGTTAGTTTTCAAGGAAAAGAATTGGAAAACGCAAAAGGTGGAAAATACATTTGGATAACAGCAGATGATGATAGATTACCTGCACTTATCAAAGCAACGATTCCTGTTGGCTCTATTCAAATTAGATTGAGCGATACCAACTTAACCATAAAATAAATCTAATAAATTGTTTCTTTTTCACTTCTATTTTGTCAAAAAATGAAACTATAAAAATATTATTCTTTAATTTTTTGCCTTTTTATAAGTAAAAAATAATTCAATTTGCTTTAGAAAGATTTTATAATTAAATTGGTATAACTTTACAAAATAAAATTTATAATTCATGGACAAAACATTCAACATTTTATTATCCTTTTTAGGGTTTTTAGGTGCGATTTTAGGGCTTATATTCTCTTTTTTACCAATTAGTAATCTTGCAGTTTTTCCTGCTGTAATCGGACTTGTATTGGGTTTGATAGCATATATATCCGCAAAAAAACAAAACACAGGGTTTTCATTTGCTAGAATTGTGGTGCTACTATCTTTATTGGCAATTATCATTTTGGCAAGCAAACAGTTATTTTTTGAAAACAAAGTTACTGAAGATATTGAATTCATTCAGAGTAATGAAAAATCTAAAGAAGACGCTGTCAAGGAGATAGAAGAATTGGATGAAGAATTAAATGAACTTGATGAGTTGGAGTAAACTAAAGTTTTGTCGTTCCTTCTTTCGCATGAATGACAAAAAATTGAAAAAAAAGGCTCTAAAATTAGAGCCTTTTTTTATTTCAATATCTGCTTTGTATGTTCTTTCGTCTTTACTTTAAGTATCACATCTTCGATATCTCCGTTTTCATCAATCACAAAAGTTGTTCTGTGAATTCCGTCATATTCTTTTCCCATAAATTTCTTAGGTCCCCAAACTCCGAAAGCATTAATCACTTTCTTATCTTCATCTGCTAATAACGGATAAGGAAACTCATATTTATTTCTAAAATTTGATTGACGCTTTTGTGAATCTGCACTTACACCCAAAATTTCATAACCTTTGGCTTGAAACGTATGATGATTGTCTCTCAAATCACAGGCTTCAACCGTACATCCTGGAGTACTCGCTTTTGGATAAAAGAACAAAACCAATTTTTTGCCTTTATAATCAGCCAATTGAATCATATTTCCGTCTTGATCTTCGCAATTAAAATCTGGTGCCTTATCTCCTATTTTTAGTGTAATCATATTATAGTTTATAATGTTAAAAAGTGGAAAGTTAAAAAGTTATTCTCACTTACCGAAGTATTTATGAAACTTTGTACTTTTATACTTTCAAACTTTACAACTAATTAAAGAATGACCAAACAAGAAAAAGTAAATTTTGTGATTGATACGTTGGAAGAAATCTATCCAGAAACGCCAATTCCATTAGATCACAAAGATTCCTATACATTATTAATTGCAGTTTTACTATCTGCACAATGTACAGATGCGCGTGTGAATACGATAACTCCGCTCCTATTTGCAAAGGCTGACAATCCGTATGATATGATAAAATTATCGGTTGAAGAAATAAAAGCCATTATTCGTCCGTGTGGATTATCACCAATGAAATCAAAAGGAATTTATGGTTTGTCACATATTCTGATTGACAAGCATGACGGGGAAGTACCGCAAAGCTTTGAGTTTTTGGAAGAATTACCAGCAGTTGGTCATAAGACGGCAAGTGTTGTGATGAGTCAAGCATTTAATGTTCCTGCTTTTCCTGTAGACACACATATTCATAGATTGATGTATCGCTGGAATTTAACCAACGGAAAGAATGTAGTTCAAACCGAAAAAGATGCTAAAAGGCTGTTTCCAGAGGAGTTATGGAACAAATTACATCTACAAATTATTTATTACGGACGAGAATATTCTCCTGCTCGAGGCTGGAATATTGAAGAAGATAAAATCTTTCAAAAAATTGGAAGGAAATCTGTTGTTAAATAAAAAAAGACTTATTTAAAAATAAATAAGTCTTTTTTTCCCTTAATTCAAATGCAATTCAATATAGTTTTTACTCTCAGTTTTTATAATTTTCAGCGCCTTCGAATAGTTGAGTAAAAATTGAATTGTTTCTTGTTTTGGTTGCTTCTTAAAAGAAGACTTTTCAGTGTAAAGTTTCATCATATTCCCCAAATTAATTAATTAGTTATAATATGAGAACGAGGCATTTACACTTATATTGTTAATTCACCAAAATAATATTATATTTATCTATTAATTTTCTCATATTGATAAGTGCATAGCGCATTCTACCTAATGCTGTATTGATACTTACACCTGTAGATTCTGAGATTTCTTTAAAACTCATATCTTTATACATACGCATTACAAGCACTTCTTTTTGATCTGCTGGAAGATCGTCAACTAAACGACGAACGTCTGACAAAATTTGTTCTTTAATCAACTGTTTTTCAGCATTTAACTCACCATCTCCTAGTACTGAAAAAATATCAAATTCATCGGTGTTTTTAAATTTTGGCATACGATTATTCTTTCTGAAATAATCTATTACAAGATTATGAGCAATACGCATAACCCAAGGCAAGAACTTACCTTCTTCGTTGTATTTTCCTTTCTTTAAGTTGTTTATCACTTTGATAAATGTATCCTGAAAAACATCTTCTGCGACATCTCTATTGAGAACTTTCGAAAAAATAAAATTGTAAATACGTTGTTTGTGCCTTGCTATAAGAATTTCAAAACATTTCTCATCTCCTTTAATGTAGTTTGAAACTAGCGTGCTGTCTAATACCTTTAATTTATTCATAACTATAAATTTAAAAAACAATAATGAAGGCATAAGTGCCTAAATTAAACGTTAAAATTTTTAAAAGTAATAGTATGTTATAGGGTCTAAGTATTATAAGTAAGCAACAAATATGTGTTATTTTTATATAACAACCTAATAATTAGCAATAAAATTTTACGTTACCTATACTTTAGACAACTATTTAATAACTATTTACCAACCAATTAATAAATACTGAGTTCTTTATTTTATCTTTGCAACTATTCAATTTTTCCTACTATAAATGACCAAAAATATTGCAGCATTAAATCCGAAAGAAAATATCCTTATAAAAGGTGCAAGACTGCATAACTTAAAGAATATTGACGTAGCTATTCCGCGTAACAAATTGGTTGTTATAACAGGTTTGTCTGGTTCTGGAAAGTCAAGTTTGGCTTTTGACACCTTGTATGCAGAAGGCCAAAGGCGCTATGTAGAAAGTCTTTCTTCATACGCAAGACAGTTTTTAGGAAGATTGAATAAGCCACAAGTAGATTATATAAAAGGGATTGCACCTGCAATTGCGATTGAGCAAAAAGTAAATAGTACAAATCCGAGATCAACAGTTGGTACTTCTACCGAGATTTATGACTATATGAAATTACTGTATGCGCGTATTGGTAAGACCTACTCGCCTGTTTCTGGTGATGAAGTAAAAAAAGATACCGTTACAGATGTTATTAATTATGTAAAGAAACTAGAAGAAAAAACAAAGTTGCTTTTATTGGCAACAGTTCATATTCCTGAAGAAAGAAACGTAGAAAAAACATTATCTATTCTTTCTCAGCAAGGATATGCACGTATAAAATATAAAAGTGAAATCATAAGAATTGAAGATTTCGCAAAGACGGTTTCATCAGCAAAAAAAGATATAGGTCACGATTTTGAATTGGTTGTTGATAGGATTGTAGTGCAACACAATGAAGATTTTTACAATCGCTTGGCAGATTCAGTACAAATTGCATTTTTTGAAGGAAAAGGATCGTGTACACTCGAAAATCTATCAACAAAAAAACTGACAACCTTTAGTAATTCTTTTGAGTTAGACGGAATGTCATTTTTAGAGCCTAACACACATTTATTTAGTTTCAACAATCCTTATGGAGCATGTCCGACTTGCGAAGGTTACGGAAATACAATCGGAATTGACAAAGATTTAGTGATTCCAAATACTGGACTTTCTGTCTATGATAATGCTATTTTTCCATGGAAAACAGATAGTTTCAGAAACTTTAAGGAAGATTTATTAGACAATGCCTATAAGTTTGAATTCCCTATTCATCGTCCATATTTTGAATTAACTGAAGACGAAAAAGCACTCATTTGGTCTGGAAATCAATACTTTCAAGGCTTAGATCAGTTCTTTAAAGATTTAGAATCACAGAGTTATAAAATTCAATATCGCGTGATGCTTTCTCGCTATCGCGGAAAAACAAAATGTGGAACTTGTGAAGGAAAACGTCTTCGAAAAGAAACAGATTTCATAACAGTAAGCGGTAAAAATATTTCTGAATTGGTAGATTTACCTTTAGATGAATTGGTAGGTTTCTTCAAGACAATTAAATTATCAGAAAACGATAAAAATATCGCCAAAAGATTGTTGATTGAAATAAATAATCGATTGGAATTCTTAACAAATGTCGGACTGAATTACTTAACATTAAATAGAACTTCAAACACACTTTCTGGAGGAGAAAGTCAGCGAATAAACTTGGCAACTTCGCTTGGAAGTAGTTTGGTTGGCTCGATGTATATTCTTGACGAACCAAGTATTGGCCTACATCCTAAAGATACAGAACGCTTAATTGCTGTGCTTAAAGATTTACGAAATTTAGGAAATACAGTGATTGTTGTAGAACATGACGAGGATATTATGAAGGCTGCTGATATGATTATCGATATTGGTCCTGAAGCAGGAACACTTGGTGGAGCTATTGTTGCTGAAGGTACGTTCAAACAAATTTTAAAATCTGATTCATTAACTGCACAATACTTAAACGGAAAATTAGAAATTGAAACTCCGAAAACGAGAAGAAAGGCATCTAAATTCATCGAGATTATTGGTGCACGACAGAACAATCTAAAAAATATTGACGCGAAATTTCCGTTAAATACTTTGACAGTTGTTACGGGAGTTTCTGGAAGTGGAAAAAGTACGTTGGTTAGTAAAATTCTATATCCTGCATTGCAAAAAGCAATAAGTGGTTACGGAGAAAAAGCAGGTCAATACACTGAAATAAAAGGAGATACATCAAAAATTGAGCATATAGAGTTTATCAATCAGAATCCGATAGGTCGCTCAAGTCGTTCAAATCCTGTTACTTATATAAAGGTGTATGATGACATTCGTAGTTTGTTTTCTGCGCAAAAATTATCAGTAATTAGACATTACAAGCCAAAACATTTTTCTTTTAATGTTGAAGGCGGACGTTGTGAAACGTGTAAAGGTGATGGTGAAGTAACTATTGAGATGCAATTTATGGCAGATGTTCACTTAGAATGTGATGTGTGTCATGGAAAAAGGTTTAAAAAAGAAGTGCTTGAAGTGAAGTTTCATGATATGAATATCAATGATTTATTGAATTCGACAATAGATGATGCTATAGCATTTTTTAATGAGCATAACGGAATAAAAATTGCCAAAAAATTACAACCATTGCAAGATGTTGGTTTGGGCTATGTCACTTTAGGCCAGTCTTCCTCTACCCTTTCTGGTGGTGAAGCACAACGTATTAAGTTAGCATCATTCTTGGTAAAAGGAACGCGTCAAAGCAAGTCTTTATTCATTTTTGATGAACCGACAACAGGTCTTCATTTCCATGATATTAAAAAGTTATTGGCTTCGTTCAATGCGCTTATTAAAAACGGACATTCAATCATTGTGATTGAGCACAATATCGAACTCATAAAATGTGCTGATTATATCCTTGATCTTGGGAAGGAAGGTGGTAAAAAAGGAGGCGAACTCATTTTTCAAGGAACTCCAGAAGAATTGGTAAAAAACAAAGAGAGTTTTACGGCA
>CALIIP010000127.1 GCA_938018045.1 uncultured Flavobacteriaceae bacterium | reverse complement strand
GGTGGTTCGTTCATTTGACCAAAAACAAATGTTGCTTTTGATTCTCTCATTCCTTTCATATCTACTTTTGACAAGTCCCATCCACCTTCTTCCATAGATTCGTCAAATGCTTCACCATATTTTATAATTCCAGATTCTAACATTTCTCTCAAAAGGTCATTTCCTTCTCTTGTTCTTTCTCCAACTCCTGCAAATACAGATAAACCACCGTGTCCTTTTGCAATATTGTTAATTAACTCTTGGATCAATACTGTTTTACCTACTCCTGCTCCACCAAATAATCCAATTTTACCTCCTTTTGCATACGGCTCAATTAAATCAATTACTTTAATTCCTGTAAATAATACTTCTGTAGAAACAGATAAATCTTCAAATTTTGGTGCTTCACGGTGAATTGAAAGTCCGTCTTTACCAGATTTAGGCAAATCCCCTAAACCGTCAATAGCGTCTCCAATTACGTTAAATAGACGTCCGTAAACATCTTTTCCAACTGGCATTTGAATTTGACTTCCTGTTGCGACTGCTTCTACACCTCTACTCAATCCATCTGTTGAATCCATTGAGATTGTACGTACTGTATTTTCTCCAACATGAGATTGAACCTCTAAGATTAGTTTTGAACCATCTCCTTTAGTGATTTCTAATGAATCGTAAATTCTAGGAAGTTCAGAACCTCCTGCAAATTCAACATCAATAACTGGACCTATAATTTGTGCTACTTTACCTGTAATTTTAGTCATTACCTTAACTCTTTATTATTAGCTTATTAACTTCACGAGATTGCTCTCGGTTTTCAAGGTGCAAAGATATGAGATTTAATTTAAAAATAAATCTATTTTCTACTCTTTTTTATACATAAAAAAAGTCCTTTGAATTAACAAAGGACTTTTAAAAATTTTAAGTTGTTTTTTTATGGATTAAGTGTCCAAGAAGCAAAATATTGCGATCCTATTAAACCATTTCCTGGTGCACTTAAATATTCTTGACCTCCAAGATTTGCGCCACCAATTTTAAATAGTGATTTCCATTTAGGAAGTGAATAACTTATTTGTGCATCAATTACTGTTCTTGAATCAACAACAGCATCTATAAAAGTAGATTGCCATAAGAATTCATCACTCCATCGTGCATTGATATTAAAACCGAAGTTTTTAAATGCATTTGGATTTCCAAGAGAAACTTTTATTTTATGTTCAGGAGTGTTAAATCCTGCTTCATAATCTGGATCTGTTGCCTGATCGAAATCGAACTTAGCATAGGTATAGTTAAAACCAACATTATATCCTCCACCAAGTTTTGTACCTAAACCAATTGCTGCACCGTAAGAATCAATTTCTGCTGAAGAATTAGTATATAAAGAGAATGGTTGTACATCTCCGTTTCCTAAAGCAATTAATGCTGTAGGTGTTGGCCCACCTAAAAATGGAGGTAAAGCAGTAATATCAGATAAGTTTGCTTGACCATATAATGGTGCTAATACTACTTTCTGACCAATAAAGTCTTCATATTGATTAAAATATGCACTAAAGTCAACAGTTACTTTCCCTAAAAGACCTCTATAACCTGCTTCATATGCCGTTACCTTTTCTGGCTTTACAAAATCAACAGGTGCTGAATCTAAAAGTCCTGCTGCTGCTGCTGCTTCGGCTGGTGAAGTAGCCGCTGCAAATGCTGCTCCAAAAGCTTGTGCGGATGATAATGTCCATGCGTTTTCATATCCATTTCTCCCTGTTACTTGTACAGAAGAAGGGAATCCTAAAGCTTGTGCTGTCGCGCTTGTTCCTATTGGTGCAGATGTATATCTGTCTAAGTTTTCTGGTGAAGAACCAACTAATAATGCATTTCCTACATCTAAACCAATGTATTGATCTTGTGTTGAAGGGTTTCTAAAACCAGTTTGAAACGATGCTCTAAAATTATGATTTCTATCTTCTCCAGCACTATATGCAAATGATACTCTTGGTGAAATGTTGTCATCAAAGTTTTGTGCTTTATCATAACGAATAGATCCTGTAAACTTTAATCTGTCGTCTGCAAACTTCTTTTGCACTTGCGTATAAATTCCGTGTTCTGTATAATTAATTGGACCATCGTAATCTGTAAAAATAGTTCCTTGAGAGTTTAAAGAATATTTTCTCCAAGAACCACCTACCATTACATCTCCCCAATCTCCCATAAGGTGTCCAAAGTTATAGTTTGCATCTACATGGTAAAGTTTCGTTTGATCAACAAACTTAGATCCTTCTGCTAAATCAGGATTCGAAGTAACAGACTCAAGTAGTGCTTCAAATTCAGGTGTTCCAGGTTGTGGTGTAGCAACGGCATCCGCATTTTGTCTTGCTGTAGCATTTGCTATATTAACATCTCCCGCAGGAACTCCAGGAATTGCTCCAGTAAGAGCTCCTAAATAAGTTTGAGCATACGTTTGATACCATTGTGGTGAAGTAGCTTTATTCATATTTATACCTGTAAAACGCATATCATAAGAATCACCTGCATCTTCATCTGTTATATATCCTCTTACAAAGAAGTTGTCGTTTTTAAACTCTAATTTATGCTGTTGCAAGAAAAAGTTTTTAATGTTATAACGATTTGCTCCTTGGTATATGGTATTTCCGGTTCCAAATCTACTATTAAGTTCAATTTCAAAATCATTTGCAAATGGGCGGAAATTTAAAGTGATATTGGCTTTAACACTTTCTGCATTATAATTTGTTAAATCTTCTTCTTTATACCCAGTTCTCGAAACTGTAGCAGTTCCAAATGTTCCTGCTGGAGCATTTGCTAAAGCATCATAATCTAACTCTATTTGTATTTCATCACCATATATATTTGCTTGATCAAAAGAAGTAGCTCCTGCAGCAACTGGTGTTGTAATGTCAGCATTTCCAGCTCCACCATCTATATATTGGTTGTAATCTGTTGCGTGCCATTCTGTACCGTTCATGAAAGAAAATGTTGCTTTTGCAGCAAACTTTTCACTAAAAGCATGTGCTGCTCTAAATCCGAAATCTACAAATTGATTGTCGCCACCATTACTTGATGATGTAATTCCTGATTTTGCATACATACTAAATCCTTGAGAGTCAAAAGCGTTTTGACTTTCCATAAATAAAATCCCATTAAATGCATTTGCTCCGTATAAAGCTGATGCTGCTCCTGGTAAAATCTCAATTGTCTTTACATCCAATTCATTCATTCCCAATAAATTTCCTATAGCAAAATTTAATGCTGGTGATGAATTGTCCATACCGTCAACCAATTGCATAAAACGAGTGTTTGCAAATGTTGCAAATCCTCTTGTGTTTACACTTTTATTTGTTAAACTATTTGTGTTGATATCAACACCTTTTAAGTTTTCTAAGCCATCATAAAAAGATGGAGAAGACGTATTTCTAATTGCTCTAATATCCATTCTTTCAACGGTTACTGGAGATTCCATAATACGTTCTGGAGTTCTTGATGCAGAAACTACTACTTCGTCTAAAGAAGTTGCTGTTTCGGTTAAAGAAACATCTACCGTTTGGTCGTTTGAAGTTACTTCAACGGTTGTAGAAGAATATCCTATTATAGAAATTTCAACTGTAAATGGAGGGTTTTGAGCTACTTCTAGCGAATACTTCCCATCAAAATCAGCCGATGTTCCTAAAGATTTTCCAACAACTGTTACATTTGCTCCTGGAATTGGTTGCCCTGATCCTTCGTCTGTAATTGTTCCTGTAATTGTAGTTTGAGCCATCATAAATGTTGTAGATAACATTAGGATAGCGCAGAGTAATTTTCTCATAATTATATATTTTGAATTAGTTATCAACGTCGCAAAATACAATTTTTTTCTAATATTCATATTTTTATGTGTTAAAAATTAAATAAAATTTGATTTTTTTAACTTTAATAAATGTCTTTCATAAAAAAGATTCGCAAGCATAGTTACATATTGGTTTTTTTATAAATCAAAAAAAAACTTTTTTAGGTTTCTCTAACTTATTAAAACCTTAATTTTGTGTCATTAATCATTTTCACATTACATCTTGAAAATTACGCACAATTTTTCAAATTTTTCAACAAATAAAAAAACAATTATTACAATTGGTACTTTTGATGGTGTACATTTAGGTCATCAAAAAGTAATTAAACAACTCCTCAATTCATCAAAAAAACAAGGAGAAATATCACTTTTACTTACCTTTTTTCCACATCCAAGAATGGTGTTACAAAAAAATAGTAATCTAAAATTGATAAATACAATTGAAGAAAAATCTGATTTGTTAAAAAATTTAGGCTTAGATGAGTTAATTATTCATCCATTTAATGAAGAGTTCTCTCGCTTAACGGCTTTCGAATTTGTAAGAAATATTTTGGTGAATCAACTCAATATATCAAAATTAATTATCGGCTATGATCATCGTTTTGGAAAAAACAGAGAAGGAAATTTTGAGCAACTTAAAGAATATGGCCAAATTTTTGGATTTGAAGTTGAAGAAATTTCTGTCAAAAATCTAAATAACATTTCTATAAGTTCTACAAAAATTAGAAAAGCGCTTAATGAAGGAAAAATCACTAAGGTAAATGATTTTTTAGGATACAATTTTACGCTCTCAGGAGAAGTTGTGAAAGGAAATAATCTTGGGGAAAAAATTGGATTTCCAACAGCAAACATCAACATTAAAGAAGATTATAAGTTGATTCCAAAAACAGGTGTTTATATAGTAAAATCAATTATTGAAGGTGTTTTGTACTTTGGTATGATGAATATAGGAAATCGCCCAACAATAAATGGACAACATCAAACTATTGAAGTCAATTTCTTTGATTTAGATGATGATTTATACGGAAAAACTATTAAGGTTGAGTTGTTGAAATTTTTGAGAGACGAACAGAAATTTGATTCTATTAACGACTTAAAAATACAATTACTCAATGATAAAAAAACTGCAAAGAAAATTATTGTTGAGAGTTTTTAATAATTATGTATATTTGAATTATGAAATTTATAGCACACATTTGTTGTTGTTTAGTACTTGCAGGATGCAAGTCAAAACAATCATTAATTACAGAAATACAAAAATTTGAAGCAACGACTAACTGTCCTGATGATGGAGTTTGCTCTGTTGAATTAATTCCAAATAGTTCTCTTATAGTAAAATCTGATGAATTTGGAAATAAATATACGGTTATTGAAAAAGGAGAGAAGACTATTTTAAAATTTATTTACACACGCAATGTTGATCCACAGTATGTAGACGGTCATTATGTTGAAGAAATATATGCTGAATTTGATAAAGAATTACCTGATTTAATACTTCAAGATAAAAGTTTAAGTAATGTGAAGTTACTCTTTAATAGAATGTGTTTTTGTAGGGGAAGTGCAGGGTTTTATCACATTACCAAAGGAAATTTATCCTTCAAAAAAATGGCGAAAAACACTTTCAATGTTAAGTTAGACTTTACAATGGATGAAGTTCCTCAAGTAATTACTTCAATAAATGAAACATTTACACTCGATTAAGTAAATCTATTTCTTAAATTTGTGACTTCGAAAAAACACAATTTTAGATTATGTTACAAGTAGCATTTATTAGAGAAAATAAAGAAACAGTATTAAAAGGATTGGCAAAAAGAAACTTTACCAATGCAGAAACTGTAATCAATCAAGTAGTTTTAACAGATGAAAATCGTAAAACAACTCAAACTGAACTTGATAATACGTTAGCTGAATCTAATAAACTATCTAAAGAAATTGGAATTCTTTATAAAAATGGTGAAGCTCAAAAAGCAAATATTTTAAAAGAAAAAACAAGTCAGTTAAAAGAGTCTTCAAAAGAATTGACTGAAAAACTAAGTCAAATAACTACTGATTTAGAAGAATTATTATATCAAATTCCGAATATTCCGCATGATTCAGTTCCTGCAGGAAATAGCGAAGATGATAACGAAAATATTTTTGAAGAAGGTATAATTCCAACTTTACATGAAGGCGCTCTTCCTCATTGGGAATTAGCAAAAAAATACGATATAATTGATTTCGAACTTGGTAATAAAATTACTGGCGCTGGATTTCCTGTATATAAAGGGAAAGGAGCAAGATTACAGCGTGCCTTAATAAATTATTTTTTAGATAAAAATACGGCTGCTGGATATACAGAAATGCAAGTTCCACATTTGGTAAACGAAGCATCTGGAAAAGGGACAGGTCAATTGCCAGACAAAGAAGGGCAAATGTATCATTGTGAAGTTGATAACTTATATTTAATTCCTACTGCTGAAGTTCCTGTTACAAATATTTATCGTGATGTGTTATTAAAAGAGACAGATTTTCCTATTTGCAATACTGCATATACACCTTGCTTTAGAAGAGAAGCAGGAAGTTATGGAGCACATGTAAGAGGTTTAAATCGTTTGCATCAATTTGATAAAGTGGAAATCGTTCGTTTAGAACATCCAAGTAAATCATATGCTGCTTTAGATGGCATGGTTGATCATGTAAAAGGGATTTTACAAGAGTTAGAAATGCCTTATAGAATTTTAAGATTGTGTGGAGGAGACTTAGGATTTACGTCTGCTTTGACGTTTGATTTTGAACTGTTCTCAACAGCTCAAGATCGTTGGCTAGAAATAAGTTCTGTTTCTAATTTTGAAACATTCCAAGCAAATAGATTAAAACTGCGTTTTAAAAATAGCAATGGTAAAAGTGAGTTAGCACATACATTGAATGGTAGTTCTCTAGCCTTACCACGTGTTCTTGCAGGATTGCTTGAAAATTGTCAAACACCTGAAGGAATTAAGATTCCGAAAGTATTAGTGCCTTATTGTGGTTTTGATGTAATTAGTTAGCAACAACTGCTACCATCATTTTTTTGTACTTATTCATTTCAAGTAATGCATCAAAATATGCATTTATTTGACCTTTTTTCATGTACAACTTTGCACTGTTTTTAGCAGTTTCGTATTTTTTGATTAATTCTTTCATCTTGGTTAGTTTTAATTGTTCTTATATACTAAAGACAAGTTTCGTGCCAAAACGTTACAATCGTATTTTAAAATAGTACTGATTTTATAAAAACTTTAACAGTTTGTTCGTTATCTTTGAGGCTGAAGTTCTCATAAATGCGAAAAATTATTATCCTTTTTTTAATGTTCAACTCATTGTTTTTACTAGCGCAAGAGCAACAAATGGCGTCTGAGTATTTTAGAAAAGGAGAATATGAAAAATCGGCAAGTATTTACAAGATTTTATATGAAGAAAATCCTAATAACTCAAACTATATAACACGTTTAATTGATTGTTATCAGCAACTAGAAAATTTTGATACAGCGCAAGAATTAATAACGAGTCATATTAAAAAACAACCTCGACAAACTCAGTTTTTTGTTGAATTAGGCTATAATTACCAGTTACAACATCAGCAAGAAAAAGCAGAAACTTATTATAAAAAAGCGTTAAAATCGATTGATGAAAAAGGTGTTTCAGGATATTCTGTCGGGAAAGCTTTTCAGAATAATCATCTTTTAGATTATGCAATGCAAGCATATAAGACTGTAATGGATAAAAATCCGAATGCAAATTACACATTCCAAATTGCTCAAATATATGGTGAAAAAGGTGATGTACAAAACATGTTCGATACTTACCTAAACGCAATTGAAAAAGAGGAAAGGCATTTAAAAACTGTGCAACGGTTTGTTGGAAAATA
>CALIIP010000126.1 GCA_938018045.1 uncultured Flavobacteriaceae bacterium | reverse complement strand
TTATTCTTCCTCAATATCCTTCAACAACAATTGTAATGATGTGTTTCCGTTCCAATGATTTTCATCAATATTAAAAACAGCTTTGAAAGGAGTTGCATTGGTTGCTAAATCATATTTATCACCCAATCCAAAACCAATAGCATTGTAAGTTTTTTTGTCTGCACCAGAAATAATGTTGAGTTTCAAATGACTTTTATCAGCACCAACTTGCTTCCCATAACCATTATCTCTCAATCCTGTTGCCATAAATGCCGGACGCATATTTTGAGGCCCAAAAGGCGCAAACTGACTTAATATTCTAAAAAATTTAGGCGTTATATCGCCTAATTCTATTTCAGAATTGATTGCGATTTCTGGAGTTCTTAATGCTTCAGGAAGCGTTTTTTTGACGACCTCTTCAAATTTAGCTTTAAATTTTTCGTAGTTTTCTGGTAATAATGTCAATCCTGCAGCATATTTATGTCCGCCAAATTGCTCAATAAATTCAGAACATTTTTCTAAAGCATCATAGACATCAAACCCCTTTACAGATCTTGCTGATGCTGCTAATCTATCGCCACTTTTGGTAAATACAAGCGTAGGTTTGTAGTATTTTTCAATTAATCTAGAAGCCACAATACCAATAACACCTTTATGCCAAGTTTCATGATAAACAACAGTTGAAAAGTCTTGTTGCTCATTATTTTCTTCAATTTGTTTAAGTGCTTCATCAGTTATTTTTTTATCAAGTTCTTTTCTATCTGAGTTGAAATTTTCAATGGCAATTGCCATTTTTTGTGCTTTTTCAAAATCTGTTTCTACCATCAATTCAACCGCATGTAAACCATGTTTCATTCTTCCAGCCGCATTAATTCGAGGTGCAATAACAAAAACAACATCAGTAATTGTTAATTCTTTTTTATTTAACTGATGGATAAATGTTTTAAAACCAATTCTCGGAGCTTTATTGATAACAATCAACCCGAAATAAGCCAAAATTCTGTTTTCTCCAGTCATCGGAACAATATCAGCTGCAATTGCTGTCGCTACTAAATCAAGATATGGAAGTAAATCGTCCATCGTTTGATTTCTATTTTGAGACAATGCTTGTATCAGTTTAAAGCCAACACCGCAACCACACAATTCATCATAAGGATAACTACAATCTTCACGTTTTGGATCTAAAACAGCTATTGCTTTCGGAATTTCTTTTCCAGGTCTGTGATGATCACAAATAATAAAATCAATTTTCTTTTCTGATGCATAAGCAACCTTATCAATCGCTTTAATACCACAATCTAAAGCGATAATCAGCGAAAAATCATTGTCTTCGGCAAAATCAATTCCTTGATAAGAAATTCCATAGCCTTCATCATACCTATCAGGAATATAAGGCGCAACATTAGGATGAAAAGTTTTTAAATAAGATGATACCAATGCAACCGAAGTCGTTCCATCTACATCATAATCACCATAAACAAGTATGTTTTCGTTGTTTAAAATCGCTTTTTCTATTCGCTCTACTGCCAACTCCATATCTTTCATTAAGTACGGATCGTGTAAATCTCCAATATTTGGTCGGAAGAACTCTTTAGCCTCGTCAAAAGATTCAATTCCTCGTTGCAAGAGCAACTTAGAAATCAAAGGATCAACTTCTAATTCCTGAGCTAATTTTGCAATTTTTTCTTTTTCAGGTTGTGGTTTAAATATCCAACGCATTTATTAATAAAATTTTATTAAAATAATTAAAAGGGGAATACATAGACAAGAAATTGTAAAAATAGCATCTCCATAATGTAACTTTCTATACTCTCCCTGTTCCCAACTTGTTTGCATATAACCAGTCATTAATGGTTCATTCCCAAATGCCCAAATAAAAATTTTTCTAAAAACAGAAAAACTAATTAAAAATAAGATTGGAAGAAACAACCAACTAGCTGCATTGCCATGTTTCATTTGTAATGTTGGACGATCTAGATTAATGTAGCTAACAATAGATAATAAAATTGCAAAAACAAATATTGACCAGAAAACTCTTGGTTTTTTTAATGTTTTATAAATTAAAAAAAGCAAGAGATGGATTCCTCCACCCAAAAAAAGATATAAATTCGGATTATCCATTAATAAAAAATTACTGCTCAATATACTCAACATTTACAGTAACTTCCGTAAATCTTCGAAACATTTCCATAACGCCACAATACTTTTCAATTGATAGATCTACTGCCTTTTGAATTTTATCTTTCTTGAAATCACTCCCAAAAAAACGATATGTTACAACCACATTTTTATAAATTTTAGGATGTTCATCTGTTAAATCTGCAGTAACATCAATCTTAAAATTAGCTACCTCTGCACGCATTTTTTTTAATAAAGATACAATATCTAAACCGCCACATCCAGCCAAAGAACTTAACATTAAAGCCTTTGGACTCATCCCTCTACTTTCAGACCCATCAGTTGGATTATCAATCATAAAATCACCATCATTGTGTTTTGCTTCAAACAACATATTGTCTTTCCATTCTACTGCTACTTTTGCCATATTTTTTGTTTATTAAGTTTCAAATTTAAGCATTTTATGGGCTCTTTTTTGTAATATTGTTTACAATCTAAAAATAAATAACACAGATGCCATTAGTAACACCATTATCAGCCGAACACGACAAAGAAACACAAGAGTTAGCCGAATTTTTTAATGAAACCTTAGGGTTTTGTCCAAATTCAGTACTTACTATGCAGCGAAGACCTGCAATTTCAAAAGCCTTTATCAATTTGAATAAAGCCGTTATGGCAAATGAAGGTAGCGTAACTTCTGCATTAAAAAGGATGATTGCTTGGGTTTCTAGCAACGCAACAGGTTGTAGATATTGTCAAGCACATGCTATTCGTGCTGCAGAACGTTACGGAGCTGAACAAGAGCAATTAAATAATATTTGGGAATATAGAACACATGCTGCTTTTTCTAATGCTGAACGTGCTGCTTTGGACTTTTCTTTGGCTGCATCAATGGTTCCAAATGCTGTTGATGAAAATATAAAAACAGAGTTATATAAATATTGGAATGAAGGTGAAATTGTAGAAATGTTAGGAGTAATTTCTCTTTTTGGATATTTAAACCGTTGGAATGATTCTATGGGAACTACTTTAGAA
>CALIIP010000125.1 GCA_938018045.1 uncultured Flavobacteriaceae bacterium | reverse complement strand
ATGAAATTGAATGCTGCATCAGAAATGCTGCCTTTAAGCAACCCAAATTGGGGAAATATTCATCCGTTTGTTCCTTTAGATCAAGCAGAAGGATATCAGATAATGCTTAAAAACTTAGAACATCAACTAAATATTATTACTGGCTTTGCTGGAACTTCATTACAACCTAATTCTGGTGCGCAAGGTGAATTTGCAGGATTGATGACTATCAGAGCATATCACAAATCAAATGACGATTCTCACAGAAATATTTGTTTAATTCCAGCTTCGGCACATGGGACAAATCCAGCATCAGCAGTAATGGCTGGAATGAAAGTTGTAGTAACTAAAACCAGTGAAAATGGGAATATTGATGTTGAAGATTTAAGAGAAAAAGCAATTTTACATAAAGATAATTTAGCCGCTTTAATGGTAACATATCCATCAACTCATGGGGTTTACGAAAAAGACATTAGAGAAATTACACAAATCATTCATGATAATGGTGGACAAGTTTATATGGATGGTGCAAACATGAATGCTCAAGTAGGATTAACAAATCCTGCAACTATTGGCGCAGATGTATGTCACTTAAACTTGCACAAAACATTTGCAATTCCACATGGTGGAGGAGGCCCAGGAGTTGGACCAATTTGTGTAGCACCTCAACTAGTTCCTTTTTTACCAAGTAACCCTTTGGTAAAAACAGGAGGAGATAATGCTATTACTGCAATTTCAGCTGCTCCATGGGGATCAGCTTTAGCTTGTTTAATTTCTTATGGATATATAACAATGCTTGGCGCAGAAGGTTTAACAAATTCAACAAGGATTGCCATTTTGAATGCAAATTATATTAAAGAACGTTTGCATAGTCATTATGAAACTTTATATACTGGCGAAATGAATCGTGCAGCACATGAGATGATTATTGACTGTAGAGATTTTAAAAATAATGGTATTGAAGTTGTTGATATTGCAAAACGATTGATGGATTATGGTTTTCATGCACCAACCGTTTCATTCCCTGTAGCCGGAACGATGATGATTGAACCTACAGAATCTGAAAGTATTGCAGAGTTAGATCGTTTTTGTGATGCAATGATTTCAATCAGAAAAGAAATAAGTGAAGCTATAAAAGAGGACACAAACAATCCATTAAAGAACGCACCACACACTCAAGAAATGCTTACAAGTGATGAATGGACATTGCCTTATACTCGTAAACAAGCAGCTTTTCCATTAGAATATATTGCTGATAATAAATTTTGGCCTACTGTGCGTCGTGTTGATGATGCTTATGGTGACAGAAACTTAATTTGCTCTTGTAATCCAATAGAGGATTATATGTAAGAATAGTTCATTTTACCTATACTATTAAAACAAAAAAAACCAGAGAAATAATTCTCTGGTTTTTTTTTAAAGACTAATTAGCCTTAAATATTTTTTAATGCTTTCTTTAAAAATTGAAAGTGATAACTAGGATCACGCATCAAATTATAACTCTTTTTTCTTGCTATTTCATTTCCATTTTTATCAATAATAACAATTGTTGGATATGAACTTACGCTATACATTGTTTTTAAGAAATAATTATTCTTTAGTTGTTTTTTGGTAAGCATATCTCTGTTCCTAGGAAAATCTGCTTCATATACAACAAAACTTTCTTCTGCTATTTTCGCGAACTTGTTAGATTCAAAAACATCTTCAACCAACATTTTACATGGACCACACCAATCTGATCCTGTAAAAAACAATAGAATAGGCTTATTTTGTTTTTTTGCTTGTTTTACTGCCTTATCGTAATCTTCTTGCCATTTTACTTCCTGACTTTGACCAAAGGACATAAATGAAAATCCCAGAACAAATAGTAAACTACAAATTATTTTTTTCATATTATAAGTTTGATATTCTTAATACTTAGCAAATATAATGCCATTTTATTAACGTCCAAATGATATAATAAATTGTTTTACCAATTTAACAACTGTTTTTTCAGCAATTTTTGCAACTTTCTGAACTTCTTCGTGTGATACTTCTTCAACCTGCCCTTCAATACCTAAGTCAGTAATCACAGACAAGCCAAAGCATTTCATTCCCATATGTTTTGCAACTATAACTTCCGGAACCGTAGACATTCCTACTGCATCTGCACCCATCAACTTCACCATCCTATATTCTGCAGGAGTTTCAAAAGTTGGGCCTTGCAAAGCAAGATAAGTACCTTTTTGAAGCGAAATATCCATTTCTTTAGCAATTTTTTCCATGTCACTTATCATTTGCAGATCATAAGGCTCATGTAAATCTAAAAATCTTGGACCAAAACGCTCATCATTTGACCCTCGTAACGGATGCTCAGGAATCATATTTACATGATCATCTATTATCATGATATCTCCAACTTTAAATTTTGGATTTACGCCTCCAGAAGCATTAGAAACAATCAATTTTTCAGCTCCTAAATATTTCATTACTCGAATCGGAAAAACCACTTCTTTAATATCGTAACCTTCATAATAATGAAAACGTCCTCGCATTGCTAAAACCATTTTTCCGCCAAACTCTCCATAAATTAGTTCTCCATGATGCCCTTTTACGGTAGATACTGGAAAATTAGGAATGTCTTCATATGGTATTCGAACATGTGCTTGAATTTCTTCGCTCAAGTTTCCTAAACCAGTTCCAAGTACAATTCCGAAATCTGGAGTTGAAATACCTTTTGCTTTTAAGAATTTAACTGTTTCTTGAACTTTGTTCCACATAATTAATTATTTTTTTATCAAAATCTTTTTTGTGATTAATGAACTTCGTTTTTATCTCTAAATACTTAGCGTTCAATTTATTTTCTAATCTTACAAAATCTTTTTCTGTTGTTAAAATCATTTTTTTGTCTGATGAAATTTTATTAAAAACCGATTTTATTTTACTAATTTCTTTCTCAGAGAAATCGTGATGATCAGGATATTCTAATTGCTCAAAATTTATATTTTCAGACTTTAAATGATTTACTAAAGGAGTTGGATTGGCAATTCCTGTAATCAATAAAACTTGATATTCTTTCAAATCATTCAAAGAAATTTCTTCCTTATTATTTTTTATTACTGATGAATATTCAATTTTAGAGAAAAATACTGTTTGATATAAAGTCGGTTTTAATTTTGAAGCAATTTCAAACTGTTTCTCTTCTGAAAATTCGCTTGGACATTTAGTTACAATTATTATTTGTGCACGCTCTGCTCCTTCTATTCTTTCGCGCAAATTTCCTGTCGGAAGCATAGAATCATCAACATATAAATCATTATAAGGAGTCAACAAAATATTAAATCCAGCATCTACTTTTCGATGTTGAAAAGCATCATCTAACAAAATTATTTCTGGCGGATTTTCAAGTTCTTGCAATAGATTTATTCCATTAACTCTATCACTATCTACAGCAACAATGATATCTTCAAATTTCTGATAATATTGAAAAGGTTCATCTCCTATTTTTTTTGCATCAGAAGAAGCATCAGCAATTAAAAACCCTTTAGATTTACGCTTGTATCCTCTACTTAAAACTGCAATTTTATGATCCTTTTTGAGTAAACGGATTAAATATTCTATTTGTGGAGTTTTTCCCGTCCCACCAACACTTAAATTACCAACAACAATTACAGGAATATTAAATTGAGTTGATTTCAAAACACCTTTATCGTACATTTTATTACGAATCTTAGTTATTTCGCCATATAAAACAGAAAGTGGATATAATATTTTACGAGTTTTACTCATCTATGCGAAAATACGAAACAATTATTATTATTCGATTGAAAAGTTTAACTTTGAAATTAAATAGAACTAAAGATGATCATAAGAGATATTGCAAATTATATTGAAGAAATTGCCCCATTAAAATACGCTGAAGACTTTGATAATGTTGGTTTACTTGTAGGAAGTTACGATACTGAAGTTTCTGGAGTTTTAGTGACTTTAGACACTTTAGAAAATGTTGTTGATGAAGCAATCGAAACAAATTGTAATTTGATTGTAAGTTTTCATCCTATTATTTTTGGTGGATTAAAAAAAATAAACGGAACTAATTATGTAGAACGTGTTGTTCTCAAAGCAATCAAAAATGATATAGCTATTTATGCAATGCATACTGCTTTAGACAACTCAAAGGTTGGCGTAAATGCTAAAATATGTGATGTTTTAGGGCTTGTTAATCAAAAAATATTAATTCCAAAAAAAGGAATCCTAAGAAAATTAACTACGTATGTTCCACAAAAAGATGCAGAAACAATTAGAAAAGCACTCTTTAAATCAGGTGCGGGGAATATTGGTAATTATGATAATTGTAGTTATAATACAGATGGTTATGGTACCTATAGAGGTAATGAAAATTCAAATCCAGTAATGGGTGAAAAAGGAAATATTCACACAGAAAACGAAACTTTTATTAGTGTAATTTTCGAAAAGCATTTAGAAGGAAAGATACTTAAATCACTCTTTAAAAATCATCCTTACGAACAAGTGGCGTACGACATTGTATCATTAGAAAATTCACATCAAAATGTTGGAATGGGAATGGTTGGTGAATTAAATGAAGAAATGGATGAATTAAATTTCTTTAAATTCATTAAAAAAACGATGAATACAACAGCTATTCGCCACTCAAAATTACTTGGGAAACCAATTAAAAAAGTTGCTGTTTTAGGAGGTTCTGGAAGTTTTGCAATTGGCAATGCAATACAAGCAAACGCTGATGTTTACATTACAGCTGATATAAAATACCATGAGTTTTATAAAGCAGAAAATAAACTCGTAATTGCCGATATTGGCCATTATGAAAGTGAGCAATTCACAAAAAACCTTTTAGTTGAGTTTCTTACAAAAAAAATGCCTAATTTTGCAGTCGTTTTATCAAAGAAAAATACAAATCCAATTTATTACCTATAAAACATGGCAAAGAAAAAAGAAATAACTGTTGAAGCTAAGTTAAGAGCATTGTATGACTTACAATTAATCGATTCAAGAATTGATGAGATTCAAAGTGTAAGAGGTGAACTTCCTTTAGAGATTGAAGATTTAGAAGATGAAATTACTGGATTGAATACGCGTATTTCTAATTTAGAAGAAGATGTAACAAATTTACAAACCGACATCAAAGGAAAGAAAAACACGATTGCTGAAGCTGGAGAATTGGTAAAAAAATATGAGGATCAGCAAAAAAATGTTCGTAACAATAGAGAATTTGATTCTTTAACCAAAGAAGTTGAATATCAAGGTCTTGAAGTAGAATTGGCCGAAAAAAGAATAAAAGAATACAAGGTTAAAATAGAACAAAAGAAAGAAGTTATTGCACAAAATAATGAAACTCTTGGAAAGTTAAATGATCATTTAAAGCACAAGAAGGCGGAATTAAGTGATATTATGTCTGAAACAGAAAAAGAAGAAAAATTACTTCATAAAAAATCTGAAGAATTTGGAGGCGTTATTGAGGCTCACTTATTTAAAGCATACAAAAGAATCCGTTCAAGTGTAAAGAATGGTCTAGCTGTTGTTGCTGTTGACAGAGGTGCTTCAGGAGGTTCTTTCTTTACAATCCCACCACAAAGACAAGTAGAAATTGCGAATCGTAAAAAAATTATTACAGATGAGCATTCTGGAAGAATTTTAGTTGATTCTCAATTAGCAGATGAAGAAAAAGAAAAAATGGGAAAATTATTCTCATAGTTCTTTATCCAATAAATTAAAAAAAGCCTTCTAAATATAGAAGGCTTTTTTTATGATAAAATGTTATCTAAAATAAGTTCGCATAAAAACGACTATTTATTTTCACTCTTATTATTAATATGTTATTTTTGTGATTACTTTAATTTTTATTTTCTATGAATCCGATTACAAAAGAAACCTATATCAATTGGTATAAAGACATGTTATTTTGGCGAAAGTTCGAAGACAAATTAGCAGCCGTTTATATCCAACAAAAAGTCCGTGGATTTTTACATTTATATAATGGTCAAGAAGCGGTACTTGCAGGAGCATTACATGCTATGGACTTGTCAAAAGACAAAATGATTACTGCGTACCGTAATCACGTGCAACCAATTGGAATGGGAGTTGATGCTAAAAAAGTATTTGCAGAATTGTACGGAAAAGTAACTGGAACTTCAAAAGGAATGGGAGGCTCAATGCATATTTTCTCTAAAGAAAAAGGTTTTTATGGAGGTCACGGAATTGTTGGTGGACAAATACCTTTAGGAGCAGGAATTGCTTTTGCGGATAAATATTTTGATAGAGACGGTGTAACGCTTACCTATTTTGGTGATGGTGCAGCACGTCAAGGTTCTCTTCATGAAACTTTTAACATGGCAATGCTTTGGAAATTACCTGTAGTTTTTATTTGTGAAAACAACGGTTATGCAATGGGAACATCAGTAGAAAGAACATCAAACCATACAGATATTTGGAAACTTGGCTTGGGATATGAAATGCCTTGTGGACCAGTTGACGGAATGAATCCAATAAAAGTTGCAGAAGCAATGGACGAAGCAATTGCAAGAGCAAGACGTGGAGACGGACCAACATTCCTTGAAATAAAAACATATAGATATAGAGGTCATTCTATGTCAGATGCACAACACTATAGAACGAAAGATGAAGTTGCAGAATACAAAAAAATTGACCCAATAACTCAAGTATTAGATGTCATCAAAAAAGAAAATTATTTGTCTGAAGATGAGATTAGTGCAATACAAAAAGATGTGAAATCAAAAGTACAAGAATGTGTTGATTATGCAGAAGAATCTCCGTATCCAGAAGTACAACAACTTTATGATATGGTGTATGAACAAAAGAATTATCCATTTTTAAAACATAGATAATGGCAGAAATAATAAATATGCCTCGATTAAGTGATACAATGACGGAAGGAGTTGTTTCTACTTGGCTAAAAAAAGTTGGTGATAAAGTTGAAGAAGGAGATATTCTTGCTGAAATCGAAACTGACAAAGCAACAATGGAATTTGAAGCCTTTAATGAAGGAACGCTCCTTTATATTGGGTTACAAGAAGGTGAAGCTGCTCCTGTAGATTCTCTTTTAGCAATTATTGGTGAAGAAGGTGAAGATATTTCTGCTTTATTAACTGGTGCTGCTGTAACAGCAACTTCAGAAGACAAAAAAAAGGACGTTACTCCTACTCAAGTTGAAGAAACAAAAGAAGCATCTAGTTCTACTGAAATTCCGGATGGAATAGAAGTAATTACAATGCCTCGATTGAGTGATACTATGAGTGAAGGAACTGTTGCAACTTGGTTAAAGAAAGTTGGTGATAAAGTTGAAGAAGGAGATATTCTTGCTGAAATCGAAACTGACAAGGCAACAATGGAATTCGAATCTTTTAACGCTGGAACACTATTATATATTGGTTTGCAAGAAGGTGAAACTGCGCTTGTAGATTCATTACTAGCAATCATTGGTGAAGAAGGAACTGATATTGATGCTGTAGTTAAAAATTTCAAAAGTAATTCAGATACTCCAAAAACGGAAAGCAAAGTTCCTGTACAAGAAGTAGCAAAACCTGTTGCTGAAAAAGTTGAAGCACCAAAAGCAACAACCTCAACTGTTACAACAAATTCTACTTCAAATGAGCGTGTAATTGCATCGCCATTAGCAAAAAAATTAGCAGAAGAAAAAGGTATTAACCTTGCTTCTATTCAGGGCTCAGGAGATCACGGACGTATTATAAAACGTGATGTTGAAAATTATGTTCCTAATACTTCATCAAGTACTGCAACTGCACCTATTGCAAAATTTGTTGCTTCAGGACAAGAAGATTTCGATGAAATTCCGAATTCTCAAATGCGTAAAGCAATCGCTAGAGCGCTTACAAATTCTAAATTTACGGCTCCTCATTATTATTTAAATGTTGAGTTTGATATGGACAATGCAATTGCATTTAGAGGACAATACAATTCAATTCCTGATACAAAAATATCTTATAACGATATGATTGTAAAGGCTTGTGCATTGGCATTAAGACAACATCCTCAAGTAAACTCTCAATGGTTTGATGATAAGATGAAGTTGAATAACCATGTACATATTGGTGTTGCTGTTGCCGTTGAAGACGGTTTGGTAGTTCCTGTTGTACAGTTTGCAAACGAACAATCATTACCACAAATTGGTGCTGCTGTGAGAGATTATGCTGGAAGAGCAAAAAAGAGAAAATTAACTCCAGACGAAATGCAAGGTAGCACATTTACGATTTCTAATTTAGGTATGTTTGGTATCGAAAGTTTTACTTCGATTATCAACCAACCTAATTCTGCAATTTTATCTGTTGGAGCAATTGTACAAAAACCAGTTGTTAAAAACGGACAAGTAGTTCCTGGAAACACAATGAAATTAACACTTGCTTGCGATCATAGAACAGTTGATGGTGCAACAGGATCTTTATTCTTACAGACATTGAAAGGATATATTGAAAATCCTGTAACGATGTTGGTTTAACCAAAAATTGTCATGCTGAACTTGATTCAGTATCTTATAATACAAAACGCCTTTCGAAAGAAGGCGTTTTTTTATTACTTGACATTCTCAGTTTTTATCACTAACTTTACTTATCGAACGATAAAGTTCATTAAAACGAAACCTTATCTCAACATTGTGCTTCATTATCAGAAACCGCTAACCAATGATTAAATTCTTTAGAAAAATTCGCCAGAACTTACTTATGGAAAATAAAACAGGAAAATATTTTAAATATGCTTTTGGAGAGATAATTCTTGTAGTAATAGGAATTTTGATTGCATTACAGATTAATAATTGGAATGAAAACAGGTTAAAGAACAATTCGGTTAAAATTTATTTAACTAATTTAATACAAGATTTAAAAGAAGATCAGAATAAGTTAGATCAAATGTATGCTTGGCAAAGTTTTAAATACTATTCAATGCAATACCTTTTAAAAATGGAAGGATCAAACATTTATGACCCTATTGCTGATGATAAGAAAGACATTCCTTCATTCGGAAACAATTATATTTGGAAAGCGGAAATACCTGAAGTTTTTAATAAAGAATTCATTCAACTAGCTTTTAAGAGTTCCCATAAAGATATAATTTTTCCACCCACAAAATCTACAGTTGATGAGCTAAAAAGTACTGGAATGTACTCTAATATGAATTCTGAATTAAAAACGGAAATTAATTTTTATTATCAGATCTGGGAAAGTGGCTTTAATGGTAAAGTTCAAATATTAGCAATGAAATGGCAAGCATCTTTAGAAGAGGAAGGGTTTATTACTACTGACACATATAAATTGACAGATCCAATAAGCTTGTTAAAAAATAATCCTAAAAGAATTGGTTTATTAAAACGGATGATAAGAGAGTCTGGTTGGAGTACAATAACTGTGGTTAAAATGAAAACAATGAATAAAGAATTAACCGATAGATTAGAAAAAGAAATTGCTGCCCTATAAAAATAACAACCAATCATTAAATTCTTTTAAAAAAATAACGAAAGCACAACAACGTGTATAATTCATTGCTTACAAATTTTCCTGTCGGAAAATCTTTGCTGCTGAACAATAGGTCTTTTCCTTTTTGCTATCTTAGTTATCACGCAACTAATCTTATACAAACACGATAGATAAAATTATACAATACGCATTAACTATATTCTTTTTTAAACAGTTTAAAAAAAAGCATAAAAAAAAACCTCAACTAACGTTGAGGTTTTTTAATTTTATATATAACTAATCTGCTTATTTCTTAAACTTCGCATATTTAGTTTTGAACTTATCAATACGTCCTGCAGTATCGATTAATTTCTTTTTACCTGTATAGAAAGGGTGTGAAGTTCTTGAAATCTCTAACTTCACTAAAGGATACTCAACACCATCAACATCAAGTGTTTCTTTTGCCTCTGCAGTTGAACGTGTTAAAAACACATCTCCGTTTGACATATCTTTAAATGCCATCATTCTGTAATCTTCTGGGTGTATACCTTTTCTCATTGTTTTTTGTTTTTAAGTCATAACGCTTTTTGACGTTACTATTTTTGAGACTGCAAATTTAACCTTATTTTTGATATTTCAAATAATAAAAGTGTTTTATTTGTATAAATATTAAACGTTTAAAAGATTTATAGCATGTCAATAAAAAATAGCTTTGTAATTCTATTGATTTCAATTGTATTCTTCTCTTGTGAGAGTGATTACAAATTCAAGTTAGAAACACCTAACAAATTAAAAATCAATAAAGTATTAGATATTTCTTTGACTGATAAAAACAACAATCCTATTGAATCTGTTCAATTTTCTATTGATAACAAAAAGATAGAAAGCACTTCAGATTTTAGTACAACGCTAGATATTTCTGACTATAAATTAGGAAGACACACTGTTTCTGCACTTGTATTTTATGGTGATAAAACTAAAAAAATAACGAATACTGTTTTCTTTTTGGCCGATGCAGAACCTGTAGTTTACGATTACAAAATCATCAACGAATATCCACACGATATAAATGCATATACTCAAGGTCTTGAGATTCACAACGACTTTTTATATGAAAGCACGGGACAATATGGCGCTTCATCATTAAGAAAAGTGGAATTAAAAACAGGAAAGGTAGTTCAAAAAATAGATTTGGATAAGCAGTATTTTGGCGAAGGAATGACACGATTTGGTGATGAAATTATATTTCTTACTTGGAGAAAAGGAATTGGCCTTGTATATGATTTTGAAACATTTGAGCAGAAAGGAACATTCAAATATCAAAACAGTCTTGAAGGTTGGGGATTAACAAACAATGGTGAAAAACTCTTAAAGTCTGAAGGTACCGAACGTATTTGGTTTTTAAATCCGGAAACGAAAGCAGAAGAAAGTTTTATTGAAGCCTATACAAGCAAGCGTAAAGTTGAAAGGTTAAATGAATTAGAATATATCGATGGTAAAATTTATGCAAACATTTATCAGCAAAATTCAATTTTAATTGTAGATGCAGTAACAGGAAAAGTTGACGGAATCGCAAACTTAAACGGACTAAGAGATAAAGTAACTCAACATGCAAAACTTGATGTATTGAACGGTATTGCTTATGATAAAAGCACAAAAAAACTCTATGTAACTGGAAAGAACTGGGACAAACTGTTTGAAATTGAGTTGGTAAAAAGACAATAACTAATTATAATAAAAGTTATATTTGTAATAATACTTTTTTTAGATAACAAATGAAAAATTACTGGATATTTTTTACACTTATTATTCTTGTTTTGGTATCATCTTGCCGTGATGATTTTGAAACAATTGCAAGTACTGGAGAACTTCGTTTTTCAAAAGATACCGTTTATTTAGACACTGTTTTTACAAATATTGGTTCGAGTACCTATAACTTAAAAGTATATAACCGAAGTAATAATGATATCTTTATTCCAAGTGTTCGCTTAGCGTTAGGTGAAAGTTCTAATTATCGATTAAATGTTGATGGTATTCCAGGAAAAATATTTAATGATATTGAAATTCTTGCCAAAGACAGCATCTACATTTTCGTAGAAACTACCATAGATTACTCACAAGTTGTTGACCCTTTGTATACAGATGAAATTCTGTTTGATAATGGCTCAAATGAGCAAGATGTTCATTTAATAACTTTGGTTCAAGATGCAATTTTTATCAAGCCAAATCAAGATCCAATAACAAGAGAAATTGATGTTTTAACGTTAGATGGGAGTGAAACTTCTATTCAAGGGCGTTTTCTTGAAGACAGTGAATTGACTTTTACTGATGAAAAACCATATGTTATTTATGGTTATGCTGCCGTTCCTGAAAATAAAACACTAACGATTAATGCTGGAGCAAAAATACATTTTCATGCCAATTCAGGATTGATTGTCGAGAAAGACGCGTCCTTAAAAATCGAAGGAGAATTGGGTAATGAAGTTATTATTGAAGGAGATAGATTAGAACCAAATTTCAGTGATATTCCCGGACAATGGGGCGTTATTTGGTTAAGAGCAGGAAGTAAGAATCACGATATAAATCATACAACTATCAAAAATGGAACAGTTGGTATATTGATGGATTCGATTGGTAGCCTTACTACTCCAACGCTCGAAATCAAAAACACACAATTATATAACAATTCTAACTATGGGATTTTAGGTCGAGGAGCCAATATTTTAGGTGAAAACCTTGTGGTAAATAATTCAGGGCAAGCATCTTTGGCTTGTACTATTGGCGGAACATATAATTTTACGCATTCAACATTTGCCAATTATTGGAATAATAGTTTTAGAAATTTTCCAACAGTTTTGGTGAATAATTTCTTCACTTATATAGACAATGGTTCTGAAGTTATTGAAACAAGAGATTTATTGGAAGCAAACTTTACCAATTGTATTATCTACGGAAGTAATAATATTGAAATGATTTTAGACAATGTTGATGGTTCTTTATTTAATTATAACTTCAAGAATAATTTGATTCGTTTTAATGATTTCAATAATAATTTTAGTGGAATTCCTGAATATGACTTTACAAACACATCACATTATCAAAATAACATATTCAACGAAACTCCAAATTTTAGAGACGTATCACAAAATGATTTAATTATTGGTGAAGATTCTGCTGGAAACAATCAAGCAAGTGGTGTTGAAGCACTTCAAGTTCCTTTAGATATTTTAGGAATAAATAGAACAACGACTCCAGATATTGGAGCATATCAACATATAATTTTTATTTAATGAACAATGTACTAATTACAGGAGCAAGCAGAGGAATTGGTTTTGAACTCGCTCAACTATTTGCAAAAAACAACTGTAATGTTTTAGCCGTTTCAAGAAATATTTCTTCGCTAGAAAAATTAAATCTTGATAATATAACTCCGTTAGCTATTGATATTTCTGAAGAAAATGAATTAGAAAAAATAGTTTCATTTGTAGATAGTAATTGGAAGAAAGTTGATGTTCTCATTAATAATGCTGGGAAATTAACCAACAAACCATTTAGCGAAACAACTGCTCAAGATTTTTTAGACGTTTATAAAGTCAATGTTTTTGCAGTTGCAGAACTAACAAGAAGAATGATACCGTTTTTAAAAAAACAAAGCCATGTTGTAACTATAAGTAGTATGGGAGGAATACAAGGAAGTATGAAATTTCCAGGTCTTGCAGCATATAGTTCATCAAAAGGTGCCGTAATTACACTTACAGAATTATTGGCTGAAGAGTATAAAGATAGTGGTATTTCATTTAATGTATTGGCTCTTGGTGCAGTTCAAACAGAAATGCTAGAAGAGGCTTTTCCTGGCTTTAAAGCGCCTAATTCAGCATTAGAAATGGCAACTTATATTTATGATTTTGCGCTGACTGGAAATAAATTCTACAACGGAAAAGTCTTACAAGTATCAAGTTCTACTCCATAATTTTTCATTTTTTAGAATCAATTTTTGGGTTTGTTCTAAAGATAATAGCAAAACAAATTGCGAAAATTGAATATAAAAAAGTTAAAACAATAATGATTTCTTTGTTAAATTCTGCATTTGACACCATTTTAATCAATGCCAATGCTCCAACTCCAAAATGCATAAAATTACCAATTGCAATTGGTCTATTATAAATTCCACCAATTCGAGTATCTTTAGCCATCCAATTCATAATTGCAAAACCCAAATAAAGTGCACTTAGCATTTGTAAAAAAAGAATGTTTGTAGTATTTGAATCTACATTAAGATACATGACAATTTCTTCAGAAAAAAAAGAAAGTGAAATCCCTAAAATTCCTAAAAATATTGTGCTCACAATCATTACTATTTTTGTATTCATCGGTATGTTTTTTAATTATGTTTTATCGACTTTAAAGATAAGAAATATTATCTTTGTGATAGATGAATAAAATTCTTGAAAAACACATTCCAAAAGCAGCAGTTCCTCTAGTTATTGAGTTGCTAAATAAGTATCCTCATCGGTTAAAAGTAGTTAATAAAAGAGAGACAAAACATGGTGATTTTAGGCAACTAAAAAACAGAATGTATCAAATTACAGTCAATATAAGCCTTAACAAATATCAATTTTTATTGACCTTAATTCATGAGATTGCACATTTGGTTACACATTTGAATCACAAGCGTGTTCGACCTCATGGAATTGAATGGAAAATAAATTTTCAGCATCTAATGCTTCCATTTATCAATCCAGAAATTTATCCAAAAGAAATACTTCCTCATTTAGCAAATTATCTTAAAAACCCAAAAGCAAGTACAGATTCTGATGTGAAATTGGCATTAGCCATGAAACAATTTAGCGAAAAGACAAATAAAATTTTTATTTTCGAAATTCCGCTTGGAAGTGATTTTATTTTTAAAAATCGTATATTTCGCATAGGAAACAAAAGAAGAACACGTTATGAATGCCTTGAATTGAAAACTAAAAAGTTATACTTATTCAATCAAAATGCAGAAGTTGAATTATTAATCGCAAAATAAACATGAACAAGAATTATTACGGAGTTATAATGGCTGGAGGAGTTGGCTCGCGTTTTTGGCCAATGAGTACAAAAGAATATCCAAAACAGTTTCACGATATGTTGGGTACTGGAGATTCATTAATTCAAAAAACTTATAGTAGACTAGAACGGTTAATCCCAACCGAAAATATCTTAATATCAACAAATAAAAGGTATAAAAAATTAGTTTTAGAACAGTTAGAAAATACAACTCCAAAACAATTATTACTTGAGCCTTGTATGAGAAACACTTCGCCTTGTATCCTTTATGCAGCTTTAAAAATTCATGCAATCAATCCAAATGGCGTTATGATTATTGCACCAAGTGATCATTGGATTGAAAATGAAGTAGAATTTATTAATAATCTTGAAACTTCATTTGAATTTTGTCAAAAAAATGATGTTTTGATGACACTAGGAATTAAACCAAGTTCTCCAAATACTGGCTTTGGCTATATTCAGTTTGAAAATAATGAAAGTGATATAAAAAAAGTAAAACAATTTACCGAAAAGCCAAATTTAGAAACTGCAAAGAAATTTGTTGAAAGTGGTGAATACCTTTGGAATGCAGGAATTTTTATTTGGAGCGTCAAAAGTATTTTGAAAGCCTTTGAAATGAATTTACCTGAAATGCACTCATTATTTTGTTCTGCAAACAATGTTTACAACACAGAATTTGAAGATGATTTTATTGATTCAAATTACGAAAAAGCAGAAAATGTTTCTATAGATTATGGTATTCTTGAAAAAGCAGTAAACGTTCACGTACTTCCTGTAAACTTTGATTGGAATGATCTTGGAACTTGGGGATCACTTTACAATAAACTTTCAAAAGATGACCAACAAAATGCTTCTGTTGGAGGGGAAATTATTTTTAGAGATGCATCTAACAACATGGTGCGCACTCAAAACGGGAAACGTGTTGTAATTCAAGGTTTAAGTGAT
Source organism: uncultured Flavobacteriaceae bacterium (assembly GCA_938018045.1). Taxonomy (GTDB): domain Bacteria; phylum Bacteroidota; class Bacteroidia; order Flavobacteriales; family Flavobacteriaceae; genus Urechidicola. The sequence goes on along the minus strand of CALIIP010000125.1, from coordinate 10,741 downwards.
TATATTGTGATAGAAAAAGATGATGTATTACTTATCTGTCCGAAAAGCGAAGAACAAAACATTAAACAAATCACAGAACAAGTAAAAGAGGACTTTGGTGAAAAATTTGTATAAAAAAGCATATGGAATCAAAATTTGAAAAACAAATAGAAGAAAAACCCGAAGATAAAAAATCCAAAAATTTTGGAAGTATTTGGGGTGATATCACATTGTTTCTAAAGAAAATGTTGGACATTAGAAATGACACTGATAAAAATAGAACCATTGAAGATGTGAAAGATAATATTTCTATGCAAGGTCATACTGCATGGATTCTTATATTCTCAATTTTAATTGCATCAATTGGACTAAATGTGAGTTCAACTGCAGTTGTAATTGGAGCCATGCTTATATCGCCATTAATGGGACCTATTTTAGGGGTTGGCCTGTCAATTGGTATTAATGATATTGATACTTTAAGAAAATCGTTAGTTAATCTTGGTTTCATGGTTGGTCTGAGCCTATTAACTTCCTTTTTGTTTTTTAGTTTCCCACTATTTCAAGAACCAACCGCTGAAATATTAGCGCGAACAGCACCAGATGTTCGAGATGTTTTTATTGCTATTGCTGGTGGATTGGCACTGATAGTAGCTATAAGTAGACGTTCAAAACAAACCAACACTATTGCTGGTGTTGCAATTGCAACAGCCTTAATGCCACCATTATGTACCGCAGGTTATGGACTTGCAGTTGGGAGTTTAAAATACTTTTTTGGTGCGATGTTTTTGTTTACCATCAACACTATTTTTATAGCTTTGGCGGCTTTTCTTATTGTCAAGTTCTTGCGTTTTCCGATGGTAAAGTATATTAATTCCGCAAAGAGAAAACGAATCGCTCAATTGGCAACACTTGTGGCGATCGTAATCTTTAGTTATAGTGTTTTTCAATTTTATCAATTATTTCAAAGAGATCAATTTACTCAAAAAGCACATAATTTTATTGAAGTGATGAAAGGTGAGGGAATTAGTATTATTGATGAAGATGATGAGAACATAAGTTATGAAAACAATAGTATTAAGTTAGTTTTGTATGGCAAAACACTTAATGAAAGTGAAATAAAAGAATGGGAAGCTAGACTTGTAGAGTATGGATTACCATCAACAACATTAAATCTTCAACAAGGAGTTGATGATTCAGACTTACGTGCAGAAGTACAAAACCTGACAGACTTATACGCTCGAAATCAACAAATCATAACTTCTCGAGACGAAAAAATAAGGCAAAGTGAAGATAAAATAAAAGTACTTGAGGCGGAATTAAACAAGTATTATAAAGTTCCATTCTCACAATTAAGTAAAGAGATAAAAATTAATTATGATGGACTAAAGTCTCTTAAATATTCTAATTTGATTTCAACCAATTTTGAATCTACAGATACTATTTCAGTATTTACAACATCTTGGTATGATTCTATTCCAAATAAAGATTTAAAGGAAACTAATTTGAAAAGGTTCTTAAAAACAAGATTAGACATAGAAAACATAAGAGTTATTCGAGAATAAATAAAGTCAATATTTTGTCTATAAAAATAAAAACACCGAAGGAACGCTTCGGTGTTTTTATTTTTTGTGACTTGGCTGGGGCTCGAACCCAGGACCACCTCCTTAAAAGGGAGGTGCTCTACCAACTGAGCTACCAAGTCTTCCTTTTCTTCTTTAACGGCTGCAAATATAAATTACTTTTTACAGAAAACAAACAGTTTTATTATTTACTTTCTTTTAAATAAGACTCACGAACTTTTTTAAATAAATTAGAAGAATAAACAAAGTTTATTATTGTCTCATTATCAGTCACGAAGATTTCTTTATTGCTGCCTTCCCATGCTTTTTTACCATCTTTTAAAAACAGTATTTTTTCACCTATTTCCATTACAGAATTCATATCATGAGAATTGACAACCGTTATTATCTGATATTCATCAGTGATTTCTTGTATTAAATTATCAATCACTGTTGCTGTTTGAGGGTCTAAACCAGAATTTGGTTCATCGCAAAATAAATATTTTGGATTCATAACAATTGCTCTAGCAATTGCAACACGCTTTTGCATTCCTCCAGAAATTTCTGCAGGAAATTTATGATTCGAATCTGACAATTTCACTCTATTCAATACAAAATTTACTCTTTCGAGCATTTCTTTTTTTGATTGGTTTGAGAACATTTTTAAAGGAAACATTACGTTTTCCTCAACTGTAAGAGAATCAAACAACGCGCCTCCTTGAAAAAGCATTCCAATTTCTGTTCTTAGCAATCGTTTTTCGTCTATATCTAATTTAGAGTATATTCTGCCATCAAAAGATATTTCTCCCTCTTCTGGCTCGTGTAGTCCTAATAAACATTTTAAAAATACTGTTTTTCCAGAACCACTTTGACCAATTATCATATTAACCTTTCCCTTTTCAAAAGTGCTTGAAATCCCTTTTAGAATATGAGCATCACCAAAACTTTTATTTAAATTTTTAACCTCTATCATTATCCTAAAAGCATTTGAGTTAAAAAATAATTCAATAAAATAATCACAACACTTGTCCAAACAACTGCCTGCGTACTTGCCCTACCAACTTCTAATGAACCTCCTTTTACATAATAACCATGATATGCAGGAACCGTAGCTATAACAAAAGCAAAAACTACTGTTTTGATGAGTGCGTATTTTATGAAAAACGGATTGAAATCTAACTGAACACCGTCTATATAATCTACTGAATAAAACAAATCTGTTAATACTCCTGCTGCCCATCCACCAAAAATCCCAAGAAACATTGCGATTAAAACTAATAATGGATAGAAAAGTAATGCCGCTAATACTTTTGGCAACACTAAATAACTTAAAGAGTTAATTCCCATAACTTCCAAAGCATCTATTTGTTCTGTCACGCGCATAGTTCCAATACTTGATGCAATATAAGACCCTACTTTTCCTGCTAAAATAACAGATGTGAAAGTTGGACCAAATTCTAAGATCATAGAACGCTTTGTTGCGAAACCAATTAAATACTTAGGGATAAAAGGACTGTCAACATTTAATGCTGTTTGAATTGCGACAACACCTCCAATAAAAAAAGAAATAAACATAATGATACCTAAAGATTTTAATCCTAAATCTTCTACTTCGCGAAAAAAAGTCTCTTTAAACACTCTCCACTTTTGTGGGCGCTTAAAGACTTGCCTCAGCATCATAAAGTATTTACCGATATGTTCAATATAATTCATTCAAATTCCTTTTGGCTAAAATATTAAATTAATGTAATCTATATACCATATATATCATAAAATTGTATCTTTGTTTGTACCGTATCAACTTCAAAATAAATGAAAAAAATCTTCTTATTATCAGCAATCATATTATTATCAATAAGTTGCAAAGCACAAGAAATTTATCAAACCTCAAATAATACAGTTTTAGAAAACTCAAAACCAAAATTGGTTATTGGAATTGTAGTCGATCAAATGCGTTACGATTATTTAACGCGTTTTTATAATAAATATAGTGAAGGTGGCTTTAAACGATTGATGAAAGATGGTTATAATCTAAAAAACGCACATCTAAATTATTCTTCTACCAAAACTGCAGTTGGCCATGCGTCAATTTATACAGGAACAACTCCTAACATTCATGGAATTCTAGCAAATGATTGGTATGACAAGAAATCAAAAGAATACATTAATTGTGTTGGTGATGATAACTATACTACAATTGGATCATCTTCAAAGAAAGGAGAAAGGTCTCCACATAGGATTCAAGTAAGCACAATTGGTGATCAATTACATTTAGCCCAAAATATGAATGGAAAAGTTATTGGAGTAGGCATAAAAGATCGTGGTGCAATATTACCTGCAGGACACAGTGCAAATGCGGCATACTGGTATGATGGTGATGATATAGGTAATTTTGTTTCTAGTAGTTTTTATATGAATGAATTGCCAAAATGGGTGCAAAAATTTAATACAGAAAAGAAAGTTGATGAGTACCTTAGTAAAACTTGGGATACATATTATGATATTTCTACATATACAGAAAGCACATCAGATGAGAATGATTATGAAATGAAATTTAAAGGAAAATCTACAGTAACTTTCCCTTATGATTTGCCAAAACTAAGAGATTTAAACGGTAATTATAGTTTGATAAGCGAAACCCCTTTTGGGAATAGTTTGACATTGGATTTCGCGATTGAGGCTATCAAAAATGAAAACCTTGGAAAGACTAAATTTACAGATTTACTTACTATTAGTTTTTCAAGTACAGATTATATTGGTCATGGCTTTGGAGTTTCTTCAAAGGAAGTACAAGATGCTTTTATAAGGTTGGATAAAGATTTAGAGCGACTTTTATTGTTTTTAGACACACAAGTTGGTGAAAATAATTACACACTATTTTTAACTGCTGATCATGGTGCAACTGAAGTGCCAAAATATCTAAAAGACCAATCTATTCCTGCAAGATATATTGATAAGAAAAAATTAAGAAAGCATATTAAAGATATTGCCGAAGATTTATTTAAATCAGAGAATTTAATAGAGCATATTTCAAACAATACTATTTATTTAAATAAAAAAGAGGTGAAAAAGTTAAAACTAGACCTTACTGATGTTCAACAATTAATTGCTGATGAATTGATAAACTATAAAGGAATTTACAAAACAATAACTGCAAGAACACTTCAGACAAATGAATTTACTGAAGGATTTATGAGTTTAGTTCAAAACAGCTACAATCAAAAGTTATCAGGTGATATTGTGTTTATGTATAAACCGTCTTCTATTTCTGATTATTATAATAATGGTGGAACAACACACGGAACTGGTTATAATTATAACACTCATGTACCGCTACTTTTTTATGGAAATGGAATCAAAAAAGGAGAGTCAAGTACTTACCAACCAATAATTAACATAGTTCCAACACTGTCAACGATATTAGACATTGAATTTACAAATGGAAATACTGGTAGAGTTATTGAAGATGTAATAAAATAAAAACCGCCAAAAATTATATTTTAGGCGGTTTTAAAACAATTCGTATTAAGATACAAGATTACTATTTTTCTACATGGTCATCAGGACATGAGGATTTACAAAACTCATAATACATAGCCCAACTGCTACCTTCAAATCCTTCACCTTGTCCCCAAGCTGTTTCACTTTGACTTCCATCAACTTTTTCAACTTCGGCATGAGCTGCAATGTAAAAGCAATCTTCAAAAGCTGCTGCTTCAATTTTATACTCAATTTCAAAATCTGAAATGACATTAGCCTCATAATCCATTCTTTTTTCAAAAACTCCAGGTTTAGGGTTTCCGTTTTTAGTTTCAGGAATATCTTCCTTAATTCCCGCATATAAATGCGTAAGTTTAAGAATCCAATCATCTTCTGTAATGTAAGTGATGTAAACATAGTCAACTCCATTTTCTTCTACAATCTCAACATCAACTCTACCTGCATCATAATTTTGACCAGCAATTAGATCTGTTGATGAACATGCAGTATCAGTGTTTCTTGATTGAAGACCTGTTAGATCTTGAGTTGATACACTAAATTCAAATAAATTTGTGGGTTCTGATGTGTTAATTTGATTGAACAACTCATCATCTTTTTGACAACTATATAGCACAACTAGTACTGCTATAGCTAGGGTAATTTTTTTAAACATTTTGTTTGTTTGTGGGGTTAATAAGTAACAAGTTTATAACAAATATTTCACATAAGCAACTAAAATACACGTTTTCAATAATAAAATACATGTTTTCAGCAATAAAATACATGTTTCTAATAACAAAATATTTTTAAAATATGAAATATCAACTATAAAAATGACTTGTCAAAAGCAAGAGGAAGCAGATCGTGAAGTGACTCTGTTTTAATTATTTTACCAGATTCTCCCATAAAATAAATCTCCATATTAGACGCTTGTTTTATTTCGTATTCTGATAATGTTTGACGACAAGCACCACAAGGTGCAACTGGTTCTGTAACAGGATTATTTTGTGATGTTGCAGTAATTGCAATTTTTAAAATCCTAACATCAGGAAACTCAGAGGAGGCTTTCCATACAGCAACCCTTTCTGCACACATTCCTGAAGGATATGCAGCATTTTCTTGATTGTTACCAGTTATAGTTTCTCCGTTTTCTAATAAAAACGCTGTACCAACACTAAATTTAGAATATGGAGCATATGCAGTTTTACGAACCTTAACTGCCTCACTCATCAACACTTGGACATCTTTTGGAAGTTCATCTACTGTTTCAAAAACGGTAATTGATGTTGATAATTGAATTTTTTTCATGCGCCTTTAATTAATTATTTTATTGTCGCATGTGTTCGCTTTTAATAATTATTAAAAGCTCGGTTCATGCAGTAACAATTCTATTAATAATCTTCATATAAATCTCCGAAATCAAACGCTAAAGAAAAACGCAATGTATTTTCTAAAGGGTTATTAACATCCGAAGAATTAAATAAGTATGAAATATCTATATTACTACTTTTAAACTTGAATCCTGCTCCTAAAGTGAAGTATTTACGTCCACCTTTCAAATCGTTTTCGTTAAAATATCCTGTACGCACTGCAAATGCATTGTCATATGTATACTCAACACCAAGTGCCCAAGTAAATTCTTTCATCTCTTCGCTGAAACCTCCAGGAGCATCACCAAACGATTGGAACATCCCTTTAAAGAATCCAACATTATCATCTTGTCCTTCCGTAATTTCTCCAGTAATTGGATCTCTTAAAGGCGGTGTTGGAACTAATAACTTCGTAAATTCTAATGTTGCAGCAATTTTATTATAATCATCTAAAATAAAATCAAAACCTCCACCTAATTTTAAATTTGTAGGTATAAAGTTTTCATTGTCCGCTTCATCTGTATAAGAAACTTTTGGGCCTATATTAGACAAGTTAAATCCTCCTCGCCATTTCCCATTAAAATCTCCGTAATTCTGTTCTTCTGACTGGTAATAACCAGAGATGTCAACAGAGAAAGTATTTACTGGATTTAATACTGTATTACTAATTTCAATTCCTAAATCAGAACGAATAAATCGCATTCCAACTCCCATAGAGAATGTCTCATTTAACTTTAATGCATAAGTTCCTGCCAAGGAAAATTCATTTAATTTTTCTACACCTTGGTCTCCACCAAAATCATCAGTTAATTGTATTTCTCCTAAGTTAAAATATTTTAAACTTACTCCCCAAGCGCTTCTTTCGTTCAACCTGTTTGCAACTGTAAATCCTCCTAAAAAAACATCATTGGTCAATTCTCTTAACCAAGGTGTGTAAATAACTCCAATCTTGTATTGAGAATTCATAAAAGCAATCTTTGCTGGATTGTGATGTAATGAATTTGCATCTGGACTTGTAGCAACTCCAACATCTCCCATACCTCCTGCCCTAGCATCTGGAGTAATTAATAAAAATGGTGCAGCTGTTGTAATAGGGTTTGGAACGTCTTGCGCTTTTATAGTAGGAATTGTAAGTGATAAAATAAATAGCGTAAATAGTAGGTTTTTCATTTATTCAGTTTTTCTTTTAAGCGATAATACAAATATCTGTTTTTTTTATTGAAGTATAACTAACTTCTCATATTTTTCTGCACTTACGTTAGATAAGGTGCTTTTTACATTTAATTTGTAAACATAAACACCTTTTCCAATTTTATCTCCAAAATCATCTAAACCATTCCATGTAATAGATCGAGATAAATTTCCTGTAGATTGAACTAGTTCATTGATTGTTTTAACCAATTTTCCAGATACTGTAAATATCTGAATTTGAACTTCTAAAGGCTCATTTGGCTTGTTATGATTAAACCAAAATTGTGTGTGATTTATAAACGGATTTGGATAATTCAACACATTATCCAATACCATTTCTGAATCATTGACTACAACAAATGTTAACGTAGCACATGAGTTATTATTGTATGTGTCCCAAGCACATAATTCTATAGTGTGCAATCCGCTTTCAAGATTTCGCAAAGGATACTTAACTTTTCCTTTTGTGTAATCGTTTAATTCTGTCTGATAATAATCGTTTAGTATAAAAGGATTTGCTGTATCACCGTCTAAAACTGCAACTATATCATGATCTACTGCTGTAATTGAAGTATTTATTCCATTTTCATCTTCTAAAACTGCCAAAAATAACGGAGATGCATTTGTGTTCCCACCATCTACAAATGATTCATCATTGATAAACAATTGTATTTCTGGACCAACATTGTCTTCAGGAGCATCTTCATTAATTCCGCCAATGGTTACATCAAAATTATATCCTGCCTTGTCAATAATATCATTATCAGCATAAAAACTAATTTTCCCTTTTCCGTAAGCAATTCTTAAATCTCGTGGTGCTATAAAATCAAAACTAAAACGTCCGTTATCTACAGTCGCTCTACCTCTAAATATTTTACTTTCCAATACGTCAAACTCCATGTTAATTCCAAAATTATTATTATCAAGTGTCGTTCTTATTATTTCTTTGTCAAACACTGTTGCAGATAATTCTCCGTTAAAATCATTTAATAAATTTCCTGAAGGATCTGTTACAATTCCATTAAAGCGAACACGAGACAATGCTTTTATTGTATCAAGAGAAGTTCCTATATCGACTCCATTCATTTGTGTTAATCTTACATCTGCTTTTGGCACTGCTAATTTCATTGCTGGATCTCCTAAATAATAAATAAACAATCGCTGATTTGTAGTAAACTGATTTTTAACTCTCATTAATGCTTCAGCAATTGTAAAATCTTCATCATTAAATGTCAATAAAACTTTCATCAATCGTTCATTAAAGGCTCTTCCAACGTTTATATAAATTTCTCTAGTTGTTGTAATTAGTGATATTGAACCTCCATCTTTATTCCATACAATATATTCTCCTCCAGCCAATCTCAATGGATTGTCAAATTTTGAAAATTCACATGTAATTGTAATAATCAACGGAAGTGTATTAAAATTACTCCAATCTTGAAGTTGTGATATTTCTAAAATTCGCTCGTCTGCCCAACCATCTTCTCCTCCATGACCAAAATAGTTTGCCATCAACGTTCCTCTTTCAATAGCATTAGATATTTCTGTATTTACATCTGGATAGCGTTCTCCTCCTGATGATGTTTGTTGTACATAAGCATCTGCATAAATCTTCTTAACATTCAATATAGGTTTGCGAACTTTTATAGAATCTGCTATTCTTTCTAAGCTACCCTGTAAATTACCTTCACCACTCGCATCAATATCATCAGCAATTAAAGTAACCTGATTTCTCCAATCTCCATATGAATTTGTACTATTATAATTTATAATTTTATCAATAGCATTTGAAGCTTGTATAACATCTGAAACTGGAATTCTTCCTGTCGCAACATCTTGTCTATCTGCTCCTGTCAATAAACCTTCATTGGAGTCCATCATCCCATAATAATCATCTGTAACATAAGAAGTTGCTAAGTTGAAACTTTCATACGCTTGAAATGCTGGAACTATATTATTATTACCATTAATCCTATCTTTATAATCATAAGAAGCATCACCAAATAAACATAAATATTTAATTCTTTTTTCAGGAGTTGTTGCGTTATCGTATAAATATTTTGTAAAGTCTCTAATTGCTGTTAAATCTGGATTTCCAGAAGAAAATTCATTGTAAATTTTTTCAATATCTACAACCTCAACAATCAAACCTCTATTTCGATGAAAATCTGCCAATCTTTCGGCTTCTCCTGATAAAAAATCACGAGTTACAATAACATAATCAATATCTTCAAGTGCGTGTAGGTTTTGATTTTCCACAAAACTATTGGGTAATTTCTCTGGTGTAAAATAATCAGCCTCATTTAGCGCTACATATTCTTTAAGTGATCCTGCAATAGCATTAAATTCAAAATTTCCAGTAGTAGATTGATTTGTAATATTCACTGGATTTACAAAATCTGTAACATCCCAAATTTCGGTCGCGTTTTGAATCTGATATTGAGCGACTCCAGAACCATTTGCAACATCAAAACTTCTAAAACCAAATTGTTTATCGTTTACAGTTAATATTTTTTTTCCAATAACTTCAATATAATCTAAATGTGCTTTTGCAGAAGGGTTTCCGTTATTATTGAATGTGATTTCAACTACTACTGATTCATTTGTAGCTGAAATACTTCCTTCACTTTCTCTAGCAACGGCGTGTACAAGTGAGTTTGTAATCGCAGGATAATTGATAGTATATAAATCTTGACCATTTACTTTTATAGCCATTTGAGTGGGTGTTTCTGATTCAACTACTCCTCTAACTCTTATTTGAAGGTCTTGAGACATATCAATATTTTCAAACGGAATCGTAAAAGTTTGAACATTCTCTATAGTTAAGTTTTCTCCAAACCATTGTTGACCAATAGCCTTAACATTATACTCTTCTTTTTCATAAAAATCATAATCATTATAAGAAGTTATTTGCTGATTTGGAACTGCTACTATAGGAGTATCATTTTGAATACGTTTTCCAGAAGCACCATCTACATTTATAAAATAATATGATTTATCAGAAAAAATGTTTTTTTGATGTCTTACATTATTTACTGATGGAATTACATTCCAATTATCTGATCCTTTGGCATAAAAGAGGATGAAGTCGTTTGAGTCAAACTTATTATCGTCTTCTCCACTTACAAAAATTGCATTCTCTTCTAAATCATCATATCTAAA
>CALIIP010000124.1 GCA_938018045.1 uncultured Flavobacteriaceae bacterium | reverse complement strand
GTTGCTCCCATAGAAGCAGCTTGCATTGCAAGATCTTTAGTTAGTGTATCTGCTTTGTCCACAGCACTAGTTAAACCTACCATTGCAGCAATTTTATTACCGTGAATATAAGAACCTACAAAAGGTGCTTCTACTCTTTCAAAAGCAGTAATTTCTAATTTCTCACCAATAACTCCAGTTTGCTCAACTAATTTCTCAGCAACTGTCATTCCGTCAAAATCAGCATTTAAGAAAGACTCTTTATCAGAATAATTCATTGCGATATCTACAAATTGATTTGCCAATTCTTTAAAAGAATCGTTTTTACCAACAAAGTCAGTTTCACATGCAAGAACAATTGCAGTTCCAACAGTATTATCATCATTTATTTTTGCGATTGCAACACCTTCACTTGAATCTCTATCAGCTCTTTTTGCAGCAACTTTTTGACCTTTTTTACGAAGTACATCAATTGCTTTATCAAAATCACCATTAGCCTCAACTAGTGCGTTTTTACAATCCATCATGCCTGCACCTGTGGCAGTACGAAGTTTTTTTACATCTGCAGCAGAAATATTTGCCATATTTATAATTTTTATTTGTGTTTAAAAATTGCTTAAAAAATGTCATTCTGAGTAAAAAAATCTTTAGACTTTTCTCCGCCTATGGCAGATTCAAAATGACATTTTTTAATTAAACAATTTTATTTAATTAAGCAGTAGCTTCTTTTTTAGTTGCTACATCTTTTTCTTTACTCTCTTTGTTTGCTTTTCTGTTAGCTAATCCTTCAGTGATTGATTCAGAAACATATGATAATACTTTATCAATAGATTTTGAAGCGTCATCATTTGCAGGAATTACAAAATCAACTGGTCTTGGATCAGAGTTTGTATCTACCATTGCAAAAATTGGAATATTTAATTTTTGCGCTTCAGTAACAGCAATGTGTTCTTTTTTGATATCTACAACAAATATTGCTCCAGGTAAACGTGTCATTTCAGTAATAGAACCTAAATTCTTTTCTAATTTTGCACGTTGACGGTTTATTTGTAATTTTTCTCTTTTTGAAAGTGCATCAAAAGATCCATCTTGCTTCATTCTATCAATTTGCGACATTTTCTTAACCGCTTTTCTGATAGTGATAAAGTTAGTTAGCATTCCTCCAGGCCATCTTTCTGTGATGTAAGGCATATTTACACTTGCAGCCATATCAGCAACAATATCTTTTGCCTGTTTTTTTGTTGCAACAAAAAGTATTTTTCTTCCTGATGCAGCAATTTTACCTAAAGCTTTTGCAGCTTCTTCCATTTTCGCAGCTGTTTTGTACAAGTCAATAATATGTACTCCATTTCGCTCTGTATAAATATACGGAGCCATGTTTGGATCCCATTTTCTTGTTAAGTGTCCAAAGTGTACACCTGCGTCTAATAATTCTTTAATATCGATGTTTGCCATTTTATTTTAGTTTACGTTCGTTGAGATAGCAATAATTAAGTAGCGATATAAAATATCAGTCTTAATTATTTAGATGCTAAACTTTAACAACATTTTTAATTTAATTTTAAGGATAAGATTAACGTTTAGAGAATTGGAATTTCTTACGTGCTTTCTTCTGACCAAATTTCTTACGCTCAACCATTCTAGGGTCTCTTGTAAGTAATCCTTCTGGTTTTAAGATAGTTCTGTTCTCAGGGTCTAATTCACATAGCGCTCTTGAAATTGCTAAACGAATTGCTTCTGCTTGACCAGTAATACCTCCTCCAAAAACACTTACTTTAATATCAAATGATTTTTCGTTATCAGTTAACATTAATGGTTGGTTTACTTTGTATTGCAATGTAGCAGTAGGAAAGTAATCACCTAATTCTTTGTAGTTTTTGTTTCTTTTGTTTCTAACAACAATATTTCCTTTTCCTTCTGTAAGATAGATACGTGCAACAGCCGTTTTTCTTCTTCCTATTTTGTGTATAGTTTCCATTATTATCTAAGATCGTTAAGGTTAAATGACTTAGGCTTTTGTGCATCTTGATTGTGTTCTGCACCAGCGTAAACATATAAATTTCTGTACAATGCACTACCTAATTTATTTTTAGGTAACATTCCTTTCACTGCTTTTTCAACAAGACGTGCTGGATCTTTTCCAAACATTTCTGTTGCCGTAAGTGATCTTTGACCTCCTGGATAACCTGTGTGACGGATATAAGATTTATCTGTCCATTTTTTTCCACTTAACTGAATTTTTTCAGCATTAATAACAATTACATTATCACCGCAATCTACGTGAGGTGTGTAATTAGGTTTGTATTTACCTCTTATAAGCATTGCTACTTTAGAAGCAAAACGACCCAATGTTTGTCCGTCCGCATCAACAACTAACCACTCCTTATTTGCGGTAGCTTTGTTTGCCGATACTGTTTTGTAACTTAATGTGTTCATACACTATTAGTTTTTGTCTAATTAATAAATTTGTTTTCCCTTCTCGTAAGGGACGGCAAATATACGAACATTTTTTAAGATAACAAACACAGTTTCAGTGTATTTTGCTATATTATTTTGGGTACGTGTTTTTGATAATTTTATAGATGAAGTTTTTCTCAAAAAGAGTTTGTTTTTCATTGATTTTGACAAACGATAAATGATTTTTAGTTGCAATGTTTTTAATGTTTTTCAGATCACAATCTTGAGATAATATCATTAAACAATTAGTGGTATCTGAAAGGTATGGTGGAATTTGGTCAAATAATTCTTGAAAATATTCAAAATTTTCACCACAAAACCATGCTTTTTCACTTATATCTTTAGGTCTTTTTGGATAGTAAGGAGGGTTTATGAAAATATAATCAAAATCAAAAGGATTAATATTTTTAAATAAATCAGAAACGGTAGTTTTTATAGAAAAATCTTGTTCAAAAGAAGCTTCATTAAGTGATTTAATTGCAATTACATTTATATCAGTAGCAGTTACTTCAGAGCCTTTGCTTGCTGAAAAAATAGAAATAATTCCACTTCCACAACCTAATTCTAAAACTGTTTTATTGTTTAATTCAATCGTGTCTATATGATCTAAAAAAACTTTTGTACTTACAGTGTTTATTGGTGAGAAAACAGTTGGTTGAACAATAGTATAAATATTATTATAAGTATATTTTCTAGGCTTTCTATGATACCAAAAATGATATCGTTTGTAAACAGGATGCGTTATTCTTCTAATTAGATTTTTCATTCGCTATAAAATCCTTCAATTTCAGGTTGTCTATATTTCCAAAGTTTATGCATTGCTTTTATTTCGTATGGATATTTGTAAAATCCTGTTTTGTAACGCCAATTAGATGCTAATCGTAAAGCTTTCTTTTTAAACCCTTTGATTCTAAAGTCAGTTACCGTTGGATACTTACCATTCAAAATAGTCTCAAAATTTTTAATAGTATCTATCATATAAGGCTCTAACCAAGGAGTTAATGGGTTTTTACGTAAATCAAAATTCTCCCAACTTGGTGATATCCATTCTTCCAAAGTTTCGGGAAATGAAAACCCAGCTTCTAAAATCTGTTTATATAGTGCAGATCCTTTTGTTGGTGTTGGGCTATATAAATAAATAATAATCTC
>CALIIP010000123.1 GCA_938018045.1 uncultured Flavobacteriaceae bacterium | reverse complement strand
AACGCCTTCGTAAACGCCTCAGGATTTTCTGCTAAGTGATATCTTGGATCATCAACAGCCTCAATAATTACTTCTCTAAATTTAGGACTTGCTTTGTATAAAAGCACTTTACAATCTGTGCTTAAATGTTTTAATTTTATTGATTTCCCTTCCGCTTCATATTTGTTTACCAAACTAAATATTGCTTCTAATGCAGAGTGATCACTTATTCTTGCTTCAACAAAATCAATTTCTACATTTTCTGGGTCATTCTTTACGTCAAACTTATCGTTAAACGCTGTTATAGAACCAAAGAATAAAGGTCCCCAAATTTCGTATACTTTCGTTCCGTCTTCCTTCATACGCTTACGTGCACGAATACGTCTTGCGCTTTCCCAAGCAAAAACCAATGCGCTTACAATAACTCCAGCAATTACTGCTATCGCTAAATCAAAAATAACTGTTAGAGCAGAAACGAGTATCAATACAAAAACATCTGTAAAAGGAATTTTATTCATGATTCTAAAACTAGACCAAGCAAATGTTCCTACTACAACCATAAACATCACTCCTACCAAAGCAGAGATTGGTACTTGTTCTATCAATCCTGAAGCAAAAAGAATGAATGCCAATAAGGTTAATGCTGCTACTATTCCCGAAAGTCTTGTGCGTCCTCCACCTTTTATATTGATCAATGATTGACCAATCATGGCGCATCCTCCCATTCCTCCGAAAAGTCCTGTTACGATATTTGCTCCTCCTTGCGCTAAACATTCTCTATTAGAATTTCCGCGAGTTTCTGTTAACTCGTCAATTAAATTCAATGTCATCAATGATTCTATTAACCCAATTGCTGCAAGTATTAATGCATAAGGAAAAATGAATTTTAAAGTTTCTAAATTGAAAGGCACTTTATTAAAGATATCCCATTGAAATGATGGCAAACCTCCTTTTAGTCCTTCTCCTCCTCCATCACGTATGAAACTTCCAACAGTTGCAACATCTAAATTTCCGAAGATTACTATTGCCGAAACCACTAAAATAGCTATCAATGCTTCTGGTAATTTCTTAGTTATTTTTGGCAAACCAAACATAATTGCCATTGTCAAAAGAACCAAACCAATCATTATCCATAATTTCATTCCTTCCATCCACACTTTTTCCCCTCCAATAATCTCTTTAAACATTCCCAATTGAGATAAGAAAATTACGATTGCCAAACCATTTACAAATCCCATCATTACAGGATGTGGAATCAATCTCACAAACTTACCGAGTTTAAAAACTCCTGCAAGCATTTGAATAACTCCCATCAAAATAACAGTAGCAAATAGATAATACAAACCTAATTGCTCACCTTCCATTCCCATAGAATTTCCTTTGGCAACCAATGCAACCATCACAACTGCCAAGGCTCCTGTGGCTCCACTTATCATTCCAGGACGTCCACCAAAAATAGAAGTAATCAAACCTATCATAAATGCAGCATATAATCCTACTAAAGGATCAACTCCTGCAACAAATGCAAATGCAACTGCTTCTGGAACCAATGCCAGTGCAACTGTTAATCCACTTAATATATCATTCTTAGCGTTTGATGCTCTTTTTCTAATAAATTCTGTCATTATCCTGTTTTTTGAAGCGGCAAATGTAATGCTTTAAACGAGACTATGCAATAACATTAAATTATTGATTCCCTTTGATTTACAAAACACTTTTGTCATTCCTGCGAAGGCAGGAATCCATTTTTTAGTTTAGGTTTAGATTCCTGCCTTCGCAGGAATGACAATTAGGTATGAAATAGGAGTTTAATATTTCCGTAGGTATTTTTTAAAGCCTCTTTGACTTCGGAATCATTCTTAAAAACAACATCAGTAATCCCCTCTTCTAACTGAGGTATTAAGACACCAGAATAATTAGTTTTCATTGAATACCAATGCGTGATTTTTAAAGTTTTACGATTTTTTCTTTGGAAAATATGATACGTTTTTTGAAGTTTTTCTTGAATTATTAATCCATCAACACCACATTCTTCTTCTACTTCTCTAATTGCTGCCTCTTTTTTAGATTCGCCTTTTTCTATTTTACCCTTTGGTAAGTCCCATTTTTCAAATCGATAAATAAAAAGTGTTTCTTTATTGATATTTTTTACCAATCCACCAGCAGATTTTTCTATTTTAAAAAACCATTTAAACTCTTTCCAAAGTGACTTTAAGTCATTGTGATACAAATAAATAATACTAAATTTATTTGATTTTGCAATTTCTAAAACCGATTCTATGGTAATATCATCCTTATAATAAAAACCATCTTTGGATAAATTATCAAGACGGTCTGTTAATAAAATTAGAACTTCGTTATAGAAAATTTTGTACATTTGCAATATGATTAAGAACAAAGATACTGCAAAAAAAACTGCTGAATTATTATTACAAATTAAAGCTATTAAATTACAACCCAATGACCCTTTTACATGGGCATCAGGATGGAAATCACCTATATATTGTGACAATAGAACAACACTTTCATTTCCTCAAATTAGAACTTTTTTAAGACAAGAAATTGCGAATCTTGTAGTTGAAAAATATGGAAAACCAGATGTAATTGCTGGTGTTGCAACAGGTGCAATTGCGCTTGGTGTTTTGGTTGCAGAAGAACTTGGTGTACCTTTTGTATACGTAAGACCAGAAGCAAAGAAACACGGAAGACAAAATCAAGTTGAAGGAATGCTTGAAAGCGGTTCAAATGTTGTAGTTATTGAAGATTTGATAAGTACTGGAAAAAGTAGTTTGAATGCAGTAAAAGCATTGAAAAAAGCAAATGCAACAGTTAAAGGAATGGTTGCAATTTTTTCTTACGGCTTTGATATTGCTGAGAAAAATTTCAAAAAAGACAACGTAGATTTAACTATTTTAAGTAATTACCAATCGCTCATTGAACAAGCAAATAAAACGAATTATATATCAGAAAAAGACATTGACACTCTTAATGATTGGAGAAAAAATCCAAGTGAGTGGAAACAGTAATATTTACGAATTAAACCAACCAAAATGAACTTAAAATCTAACAGCATCATAAGTCAAAAGTCGCAAAAAGAATTGTTTGAATTTTTAACCGATTTAAATAATTTTGAGCAACTAATGCCAGAAAATACTGAAAAATTTGAGGTTGATGGAGATTCATTCATTTTTGGCTTAAAAGGCATGCCTGAAATTAGATTAGTTTTAAAAGAAAGAACAGAATACAGCCAAATTATTTTAGGTGCTGCAAGCAGTAAATTACCTTTCACGCTAACAGTGGATATTGATGAATTGGATGATACAATGTGTGAAGCAACTTTTGATTTCGAAGGAAGTTTTAATCCCATGATGGCGATGATGATTAAAAGGCCTTTGCAAAAATTTATAGATACACTTTCATCGAATATTGAAAGTTTATAATAATAATTAACTCAATTTGACGAGTTTAATTTCTTTTAATTCATATTCTTTAATCGTTTCGTCTTCTATCTCAATTTGAAGTCTACCTTCATTTGAAACTCCGAGAATCTTTCCCATAAAAACAGTTTCATTACTATCTCTAAACATTGACGGGACATTTATTTTATACAATCGTTTTAGGTATAACTTATCAATTATTTCAAAATCTTTTGCATTTATAAGTTCAACATATTTTTTAATGTTATTAATTATGGCATTTAAAACTTCATCTAAATTGAAATACATACCAGAAATCAACTTCATAGATGTAGCGTTTGGTAAGTTTTCGAAATGCGTTTGATTTACATTTAATCCTATTCCAACAACAGAATATTTAATTTTTGACTTATTGACTGAATTTTCTATCAATATTCCACTTAATTTTTGTTGTTCTGCCAGAATGTCGTTAGGCCATTTTACACTTATTTTTACTGATAAAAAAGTAGACACAGCATCATAAACTGCCAAAGAAATGGCTTTACTTATCCAAAACTGATTGTTAACATCAAGGTCTTTAAATTTAGTTAATATGCTGAAAGTAAGATTATTATTATTTATTGAATTCCATGCAGAAGTCATTTGACCTCGACCTTTTGTTTGATTGTTTGTGATAACAACTGTAAAGTCTTCAACATCTTTTTCTTGACACAATTCTTTTAAAAACGTGTTGGTAGAGTCGATGGCATCAAGTTTGATTATCTTCATACAAGTAATATATTACAATCGTTATTTTTATAGGGCAATAACCATAAAAAATCAATAACTTTGTAGCAAAATTAAACATTTTTTAATGGCGAAGAAAAAACCAAGTACTGATAATTTAATAACTGAAATAATAAAAGGAATAGAAGAAGTGAAAGGTCTTGATATTCAGTTATTTGACTTAAGAGAAATTGAAAATACAGTCACAGATTATTTCATTATATGCTCTGGAAATTCTAACACACAAGTTAGTGCAATTTCTGGTTCTGTTCAAAAATTAGTTAGCAAAGAACTTCAAGACAAACCTTGGCATATTGAAGGTGAATCAAACGCAGAATGGATTTTGATGGATTATGTAAATGTGGTTGTACATATTTTTCAAAAACATACACGCGAGTTTTATGATATCGAAAGTCTTTGGGGAGATGCCAAAGTAACTGTAATATCTGCTTAAAAAAATCAATAAAATACTATCAAATTCTATAGATGAGTAAACAAAACACACCAAAAAAAGACAACAAAGAGCAAGTTAAACTTCCAAAGTTTAACTTTAGTTGGTTGTATATGATTCCTGTTCTTATCATTTTATCATACATGATGTTTGGTAATGGGAACAATCCTAATGAGAAGGTGAATTTCACTGAATTCAAGTCATATTTAGACACCAATGACGTTGAAAAAATCGTTATTGTAAAAAATCTTGGAACAGCTCAAGTATTCTTGAAAAAAGAAGCTTTAGAAAAAGAAGCTTATAAAAAGTATAACAAGAAAAAAGGTTTGTTTAGTACAACTGAAGAACCTAATTTTACTGTTACTTATGGTGATATACAAAATTTCGAAACCTATTTAGTTGAAAATAAAGAAACTAAAAGTTTAGATTTTATTATCGATAATAAAGTTGTTGATAGTACGCTTGGAGATCTGTTAATTAATTTTTTACCATTTTTAATACTTATTGCATTATGGTTATTCTTTATGAAACGTATGTCTGGAGGCGGTGCTGGAGGTGGCGGAAGTCAAATTTTTAGTATAGGAAAATCAAAAGCAAAATTATTTGATAAAGATCAGAAAGTACAAACATCTTTTAAAGATGTTGCAGGGTTGGAAGGTGCAAAAGAAGAAGTTCAAGAAATTGTAGATTTCCTTAAAAATCCTGGAAAATATACAGCCCTTGGTGGTAAAATCCCAAAAGGAGCATTACTTGTTGGACCTCCAGGAACTGGTAAAACATTATTAGCAAAAGCAGTTGCTGGTGAAGCAGAAGTACCTTTCTTCTCACTTTCTGGATCTGATTTTGTAGAAATGTTTGTTGGTGTTGGAGCATCACGTGTTCGTGATTTATTTAAACAAGCTGCACAAAAATCACCATCAATTATCTTTATTGATGAGATTGATGCAATTGGTAGAGCACGTGGAAAAAGCAATATGACAGGAGGAAATGACGAAAGAGAAAATACACTAAACCAATTACTTACCGAAATGGATGGTTTCGGAACAGATACGAATGTAATCGTAATTGCCGCAACAAATAGAGCAGATGTTTTAGACAAAGCATTGATGCGAGCTGGAAGATTTGACCGTCAAATTTATGTTGATTTACCTGATTTAAATGAGCGTAAAGAAATTTTTGAAGTACATATAAAGCCTTTAAAACTACATAAAGATGTTAATTTAGAGTTTTTATCTAAACAAACTCCTGGTTTTTCTGGAGCAGATATAGCAAATCTATGTAATGAAGCTGCATTAATAGCGGCAAGACACAATAAAAAAGCAGTACATCATCAAGATTTTTTAGATGCAACAGATAGAATAGTTGGTGGTTTAGAAAAGAAAAATAAACTTATTACGGTAAAAGAGAAAACAACGGTTGCATACCATGAAGCAGGTCATGCTACAGTTGGTTGGATGCTTGAACATGCTGCACCTTTGGTAAAAGTTACTATTGTCCCTCGTGGCCAATCTCTTGGAGCTGCATGGTATTTACCAGAAGAAAGAATGCTTATAGAAAAGCAACAAATGTTTGATGAAATGTGTATGACTTTAGGTGGAAGAGCAGCTGAAAAAGTAATGTTTGACGTTATAACTACTGGTGCATTGAGTGATTTAGAAAAAGTAACCAAACAAGCAAGAGCTATGGTTACAATTTATGGATTAAGTGATAAAATTGGAAACTTAAGTTATTATGATTCTTCTGGTCAAAGTGAATATGGATTTACAAAACCATACAGTGAAAAGACAGCGCAAACCATAGATGAAGAAATATCTTTATTAATTGAAGAACAATATCAAAGAGCTATAAAAGTAATTACTGAAAATAAAGATAAATTAATTGAATTGGCAGATTTGCTTTTAGAAAAAGAAGTTATTTTTGGAGATGATTTAGTGAAGATATTTGGTGAAAGACCATTTAAAAAATCACCAATGGCTATAAGCAATTCAAAGAAAAAAGAAGTAGAAAAAGCAAATAAGGCAATTGCAGAAAAAAAAGTAGCTGAAGATAAAATAGAACAAACTGATGAGAGTTCAGATAAAAATGAATAATTTCACGGAATTATAATAAAGCATCAATATTAAACTAGTACATGAATTTTTTTAATAAATTATTCAAAAGTTCAGAAAAGTCAAAAGACAAGGAAATTAAGAATCAGAAAGTTTCTCTTTCTTTAGATGACTCTTTTGTTCATAATTTCATTAAACTTGGTGGAAAATTTTTGTATTCTCAAAAAGTAGAAGATGTAACTCTTAATATTTTGAATATTTTAAAAGAGAACGATTGGGAAACAATCACTTATAAAGAAAAAGGTTTAGCAAAACTAATTAGTCCTATAGAAATTAAAACTATATCAGAATTTGATAAAAAAACACCTTTTCTTACCACTTGTGAACAACTAATCTCTGAAAACGGTAGTATACTTTTCTCTTCCAATCAAATTGAAGACAAGCGTCTTTCAGAACTCTCAAACGACTTTATTGTTTTCGCAACAACAAGTCAAATTGTAAAAAATATGGGAGATAGTTTAACAGGAATAAGAGTAAAACATAAAAATAATTTACCTGCTAATATTAGTTCTATCAAAAATTACGGTAACAAAAGTGAAGATAGTTTTATGAGTTATGGCACAAGTAATTCTAAGAATTTATATTTACTATTACTAGAAGATTTATAGCAAATGAGCAACTTTACAAAACGTATTTTATCTGGAATCATCTATGTAGTTGTTCTTGTTTTTTCTATATCATATAGTAAAATAAGTTTCTTAACAACATTTTTTGTTTTAATGATGCTCTGTCTTTATGAGTTCAGTAAAATGATTTCATTAAAAAGTTTTTTTCCTTATATTATAGGTTTCTTGGCTTATCTTTTTGGAAACATACTAAATGTAGAAGACGTACCTTCTAAATTAATATTTGAATATGTTGGTGTCACATTGTTTCTAACTATTTTCTGTTCATTTGCATGGATTTTACTTGCCAAAAAAGATGAAATTGTAAGTCATTTAGGAAAAATATATTTATCGCTTATTTATATAGTAGTACCATTTATATTAATTGCACAAATACCATTTTTAAATACTGATTTTCAATATGCTAGCACAACAATATTAGGAGTATTCCTTATCATTTGGAGTAGTGATAGTTTTGCATATCTAATTGGTAAGAATTTTGGGAAAAGAAAACTTTTACAACGAATATCTCCAAACAAAACAATAGCCGGATTTATAGGCGGTTTTATTGCATCAGTAATAGCAAGTATAATTATTGCGAATTCATTTACTGTACTTTCGTTAACACAATGGATTGTAATTTCAGTTCTAATAAGTATTTTTGGAGTACTTGGAGATTTAATAGAGTCAATGTTTAAAAGACAAGCAGGAATAAAAGATAGTAGTAACTTAATTCCAGGTCATGGAGGTTTTTTAGATCGCTTTGATAGTGTTATCTTTGCAGCACCATTTATATTTATCTACTTACAAATAGTCTAAAATCAAAAAATAATGTTTCATAAAGAAGGGTATAAAATTATTTTAATTTCAATAATTTTATTATTGATTGCAATTTTAACAACAGATAAATTCATTGAAATTAATTGGTTGAGAATGGCTATTTCGTCAGTGTTTATACTTTTCTTTATATTGATTTTACAATTTTTTAGAAACCCAAAAAGAAACACAGTTCAAAACAGCGAGCATATAATTTCTCCTGTTGACGGAAAAGTTGTTGTAATTGAAGAAGTTTTTGAACCAGAATTTTATAAGAAAAAAATGATTCAAGTTTCTATTTTTATGTCACCGTTAAACGTACACGTTACTCGATATCCTATCAGTGGAAAAGTAGTTTACA
The DNA here is from genome assembly GCA_938018045.1 of uncultured Flavobacteriaceae bacterium. Taxonomy (GTDB): domain Bacteria; phylum Bacteroidota; class Bacteroidia; order Flavobacteriales; family Flavobacteriaceae; genus Urechidicola. Next base: position 3,600 of record CALIIP010000123.1, on the reverse strand, counting down.
GCAAGTATCATCCAGGAAAATATCTTGTTGCTTGGCATCCAAAAGCATCAACCGAAAACGAACGAACAACTATCGTTGTGAAAAATGAAACTTTTGGAGAAGTGTTATATCGCCAAATTGCTGGTGCAGTTGCAAAACGTATTGTAAACTATGCAAAGGTTGATGATACTGCAGTTCAAGGTGAAGATGCTGGATTTATTAAATTTGGTTCTCGTGTAGATCTATTTTTACCTATTGGAACAAAAATCAATGTAAAACTAGAGCAAAAAGTAAAAGGTGGAGAAGAAATAATTGCTTCGATGTAGTTTATGTTTCTTATAAATCATTTCTTTTTATTAATTTTGAAGAAGTAAACTAACCAATGAAAGATTTAGAAACTAAATTTAATAGTGCATATTTATTAGCTTCAAATACTGATATAAAATTACCGCCAGATATTATGCTCAAGTTTTACGCATATTATAAACAAGCAACACAAGGTAATCACTATAGAAAAGGAAATGACAACGAAGAATTAAGAAATGCTTTTAAATTAAATGCTTGGTTTCAACTTAGTCATTTAACAGAAGATGAGGCTAAAAAAAATTATATAAAACTTGTAAATAAATACTTAAAATCTAAAAAATAACACCCTATGAAAAATAAAATAATTTTATTATCAATTTTCAGTTTACTACTAATTTCTTGTAAAACTGATGCTAAGAAAAATGAAAATATAAGTTCTTCAGAAAAAACATATTCAATTGTACCACTTACAACTAAAGTTGGCTGGACAGCCTTTAAAACAACTGATAAGGTAGCAGTTAATGGTGAATTTACCGAAGTAACTATTACTTCAGAAAAAGCTACAACTGTAAAAGAAGTTTTGAATGGTTTAGAATTTTCTATTCCTGTAAGTAGTCTTTTCAGTAATAATGATGAAAGAGATTCAAAATTAAAAAAATTCTTTTTTGGTGTTATGGATAATACAGAGTTATTATCTGGAAAACTAGAAGTGACTGAACATAACAAAGGGATTGCTACAATTAAAATGAATGGTGTTACAAATTCTTTCCCTATCGAATATATGAAAAGCGGACAAATGGTAACTTTATCTGGAACATTAAATATTGAAGATTTTAACGGTAGTAAAGCAATGGAAAGCCTTAATAAAGTCTGTTTCGAACTACATAAAGGACCTGACGGAATAAGTAAAACTTGGAGCGAAGTAGAAATAAACGTTGCAACCTATTTAAAAGTTGAGTAATCAATTTTAAAAAAAAAAGCATAAAAAAAACTCTCATTTCTGAGAGTTTTTTTTGTTATAATAGTTTTAAAATTAGTAATCTAAATTGGTCAAATAACTCAGTTTAGATTTTAAAACCTCTAAATCTTTTTTATGGTTTTCAATATTATTTACAACATTTTTTAATAAAGGACTGTCAGCTTTTGCATTGGCAAAGAAACTTAAGTTATTTTCCAACTGGTTAATTTCTCTAACAGATTCATCTATTTTCTTTCTGATATGTATCTGCTCGCTATCCAACTTTCTCATGTCATTTTGAGTCAACAGACCTTCCATTTGGTTCTCAAACTTAATCATTTCCATATCTTTTTTATCTATAGATAGTTTAGAAAAAAGTACGTCAACAACTTTAGAGAATTTAGACTCAATATTTCGCATACTATGAGGAACTCTTCCTAAAGATCGCCAATCTCTTATATAACCTTTAACACTATCTAATTCAACCTTATCTTTTCCTTCAACTTCTTTCTGTATAGTCTCTAGTAATGATTTTTTGTTTTTAAAAATCTCTTGTTCTTCTTCACTTCCAGCATTTTGATATGTATGATATCTATCAAAATAATGATTACAAGCGCCTTTAAATTGGTTCCAAATCTTATCTGAATCTTTTCTTGGCACATGACCTATTTTTCTCCAATCTGATTGAATTTTTTTCATCACTTCTGTCACCTCTTTCCAATCCTCACTATCTTTTAGAGATTCTGCTTGCTCAATAAGTTTCATTTTCTTATCAAGGTTTTCTTGCTGAACTCCTTTTATGTTCTTATAAAAAGTGTTTTTACTTCTGTTAAATTTACGTGTTGCTTCTTTAAATTGATTCCAAATCTTATCACTTTCAGATTTTGGAACATTACCAGCTTTAAAGAACTTTTCGCGCAATGCTTCAATTGCTTTTATACTTTGCTGCCAATCACTATGCTTGCTATTGTTAGAAGTGTCTATTGCACTAATTTCTGCAATTATTTCTTGTTTTTTAACAATATTTTCTTCGTATTTACCTCTTAGTTTTTTAAAATTCTGATGACGCTTGTCATGAATTTTCTTTGTTGCAGCACTAAATTTATCCCAAACATCAACTCTAAACTCACGAGCAACAGGCCCAACTTCTTCCTTCCATCTTTTGTGTATAATTTGTAATTGCTTAAATGCATAATTTACATCTTCACTCTCAGCAAGTGTTTCTACTTGCACAATTAGCTTTAGTTTTTCATCTAAGTTATGTTTGAAATCCAAATCTCTAAAATCATTACTCATGTGTAACAAATCGTAAAAACGCTCAACATGATGATGAAAGGTTTTCCAAGTATCATTGTATCTCTCTCTAACTACAGGACCAATTTTTCTCCACTTTGATTGAATATCACGGAAGTTATTATACATTGTTTTAGGCTCTGCATTTTCAATTAGACCCTTTAATTCCTCAATTACGCTCAATCGAAGTTCAAGATTATCTTTTAATTCAGACTCCTGACTCTTATAATATTTTGTACGAGTATCACGAAATTCTTTAATCAATCCATTAAATTTATTTTTTAACGGATTAGAATAATTAAAGTCTATACTTTCACCTCCTTCTTCAATAAAGGCTGCTTTTTTTTCTGCTAATAATTTTGAAAACTGCTCATCAAATGAATTCTTGATAGCATTAGCCTGTTTATTTATTTTCTGAATCGGATTCCCTTTTAATAGTTTCTCAAAACTATCAACAAGATTTTCAAGGGTCATATCTTCATAATTTACAGACTCTTCCTCTTTTTCTTCTTCTACTTTTTCTGCAGATTCAGCAATTTTTTCTTCAATTTCATCTACAACCTCAACTTCTGATTTCTCATCAGAAACAGTTTCATCTTCAATTTTTTCTGTTTGAATTTCTAGCTTAGCAACTTCAGTTTGTGTCACTTTTTTTTCTTCATTAAGGTCTTGAAGATTACCATCATTTGTGTCTAACATCTTATAATGTTTTTAGGATCCATGTAAAAATTAGTAATAAATAGAAACAAAACTTACAGCATAACTTTTGCTTATCTATACTAATAGATACAAAAATACTCAAAAAGTTGCGTACTATTAAGGTAAAACTAAGAATTCCATATTTCCCATGATTTTTCAGCTTGTAGTTCAAGCATTTCCAATCCGTTTTTAATAATTGCACCTTGTTTTTTTCCTCTTTTTAAGAATTCAGATTCTGAAGGATTGTAGATTAAATCATATAAAATATGATTGTCTGTGAGAAATTCATAAGGGATATCTGGGCATTCTTGAATCTTTGGAAATGTTCCTAAAGGTGTAGAATTAATAATTAATTGATACTCATC